>JAIJEI010000084.1 GCA_022739095.1 Bifidobacterium sp. | reverse complement strand
GAAGTACCGATCCAATCGCACGTCGATGGAAGCGGGCTGCACCATTTCGGGGGTCCACGGATCAAGTGAGATATGACCTGCGGACTGTGCGGCGAGAATGTCGCGGTCGGACAGCAACATGTGAAAAAACTCCTTGGGCAAATAAATACTGCCTTCAAGTCTAGCGCCTTGGGCGGAAACGTGAGAGGCTCCTCACGCTTCCGCGGTCCATTAATCGCAAGTATTCTCAGGTTTTTCTCAGAGGAACTTAGAGGTAGACCCAGAAAGCAGTGGTTATATAAAAGATGTCAGCGGAAAGCTGATCAGGAGCCGCAGCAGTTCCCGACAATTGAACCCCCTTTCTTCTTCTCTCTCCTTTCTCTCCCCGGCGGGCAACCGCCGGGGTCCTTTTTTGCCCTGAATCATTCCCCCGAATAACCGCCATTCCCAAGCCATAGCGGTACACTGGCTGTGTAATCGGCAGGAAGGGGGCACCGATGGCCCGCAACGATGAGGACTACGATTTCTTCGGCGATGGTCAGTATGACGATCCGCGCAGCTCGCGTCGTGCACAGAATCGACGCCCCTCCAGGCGGAATGCCGGCCGGCGATTTGCCGCTACAAAAGCCAGCAGCCCAACGTCGATATTGTGCCGCAGACTTGCCGTTGTCAGCGGACTGCTAGCCGTCATGGTATCGGCCGCCTCGGCGGTTCATGAAATCGCGCCTTACGCCATTTCCTTTATGACGGCAGTGCCAGGACGATACATTGCGTTGACGGTGGCGGTGCTTATCGGCATCACCCTGATTCTGGTCATCGCTGCGCGAGTCACCATGCCTCGGTACGCCACTCACGGGGGAGTGGGCGCGGGCGGCATCATCGCACTGGTGTGCGCCATAGTTTGCTTGGTTATCGGCGTGGCCATGGGCGTATTGTTCCCGGAAGGACTGATTCAGCAGTCGAACGACAAGGCACCCGTCGAAGATACCGCGCAGATGGAGCAAGGCATCGAACAAGCCGCCGGCGCATGCAAAGAAGGATGGCAGGGGCTTGATACGGGCGGTTTGCTGGGCATCACCACCGTACAGATGTGCACTGATCCGAGAGTGGCCTTCGTATCCTTTGAATCGGGATCGTCCGCAGCCATCAGCCGGGCACCTATCGAAAGCAAGATTTCCGAACTGCTGAGCCAATACGCTGATAATGAGCAAACGAAAGGTGATTGGCGATTGCTGAACGGCAAACGCTGGATGGTGTTCGGCGAGGCCAGCAAGATGACCGCACTGCAGCAGTGGGGCGGCGAACTTGAGACAATCACCGCAGCCGCAAACAGCGGTAACGCCTGATAGATTGCCGGCATCCCTTGGAAAAAGGCCAAGGCGATTCGGCGCGGATTACCCAGTGTGACTGAAATCATGGTCCGTCGTTTTCCGCACAGTGCGCAAGACCTCTATATTGGATTGGTATGAGCAAAGAAGCGAATGCCAGCCAGCCCCTGATCGGCCGCGAATCCACCACTGTGCCCGGACGTTTTGGCGAGCCACTCACCGTGGAACACAGCGTCACCTCGCGCGGCGGCTTCGACCAGCATGCCACGCATCCGCTGTTCCTGTGCCTGCATGGATGGGGATCCAGCGAAGAAGACATGGCGGACATCATGCGCCTCATCGCTCCATATAACGATTTCGTGGCATTGCGCGGGCCGCTGACACTCGCGCCGGCCCATGAGGGCAGTCCCGACCCCGGCAACTACGCATGGTTCCACGACGCCCTGCCTATCGGCGATGATCGTGACTACGACGCGTATGCCGCCGCCACAGCAGTCGACCAATGGGTGGCCGACAACATTCCCGCTGACCGTGACGTGGTGCCGCTTGGGTTTTCGCAAGGTGGGCTGGTCGCCGTGCATTTGTTGCGTATCAATCCCGAGCGGTACCGGGCCGTAGTCTCCCTGTCCGGTTTCAACGCACCCGGTCAGGTGCCCGGCACGGCCCCCGCCGACTCTCGTCTGGCCGATTACGATATCCCGGTGTTCTATACGTACGGCAAGAACGATGGCGTAATCCCGAAATACGAACTGTTCGCCACCGCCGCTTGGTTGGAAGAGCATACGTGGCTGAAAACCAAGAGCTACCACGGTCTGGATCACAATGTGAGTCTTGAGGAGTTCGCCGATTTGCGCCAGTGGCTGCTCGACAACGACATTACCTCTGGCGTGCTGTAGTCCGCCGCCATCACTGGAATTGGCGCGGCCGTCGCAGCAATCGGACATCGAGGGCGCTTGTGGCCGGCGCGGTCATAGACTGTTCTCCCATGTGCAAAGTGAGCACTGCAAGCACTACTGCACATACTGAAGAGAATCATGTAATTATTCTGTTCGATGTTCATTTGATATGTATCGATGACCATACTCGATTTGTGTGTTTTTTGACGGCTTTTGTGAGGTTGTAATCGCTTTCCAAAATGGTGAATACGCTTCAGCGGGAGAGGCTCGATGTTCAAATGACACTGTGCCGGTCTCACGAAATGCAAGCAAGATATGTGCGATTGAGGCAAATCGTTTCAGAAGCATACGGCAAAGCCGTGTATAGCCTCCTTGAAATTTTTCCATTTGGGACTAATCTGTGCACTTGGTAACGCAATCAGTGACATTTGCAGTCTGCTTGCTTACAACAACAAAAAATATTCAAGGAAGAAGGAGCGGCATGATTGATCTTGCTGCTGGAGAATCCGCGATTCGCCTGTCGCTGAGTTGGGTGGATTGGCTGATTCTCATCATCTATTTCGCCATGATCGTGTGGATTGGTTACTCCATCCACAAGCAGCAGAAGTCCAGTGAAGACTTCCTGCTCGCCGGTCGTTCCATGCCGGCGTGGATTGCAGGCTTGGCATTCTGTGCCGCCAACCTCGGCGCCACCGAGATTCTGGGTATGGCCGCTAACGGTGCCCAGATCGGTATGCCGACCATCCACTACTACCTGATCGGCGCCGTGCCGGGCATGGTGTTTCTCGGCATCTTCATGATGCCGTTCTACTACGGCTCCGGCGTGCGCTCGGTGCCTGAGTTCATGTACCAGCGCTTCGGCAAGGGCGCGCACATCATCGTGTCGCTGTGCTTCGCCGTCTCCACGATTCTGCAGGCCGGCATCAACCTGTACGCCATGGCCCTGATTCTTCAGGCCATGCTGGGTTGGACCCAGTGGACCGCCATCATCGTGTCCGCCGTGTTCGTGCTCGCCTACATCACGCTGGGTGGTCTGACCTCCGCAATCTACAACGAGGTCATGCAGTTCTTCGTCATCGTCGCGGCCCTCATCCCGGTCACGGTCATCGGTCTGTCCCACGTGGGCGGCTGGTCCGGTCTGACCGCCAAGCTCGACAGCATGCAGGACTGGAGCGGTTCCATCCACGCTTGGGCCGGCACCGGCCTCGGCAACGTGACCAACCCGGTCGGTGGCGACTGGTTCTCCATCCTTATGGGCCTCGGCTTCGTGCTCGGCTTCGGCTACTGGACCACGAACTTCACCGAGGTGCAGCGCGCCTTCGCCGCGAAGAGCATGACCGCAGCCCGTATGACGCCTATCCTAGGCGCCATCCCGAAGATGCTCATCTGGATCATCATCATCATCCCTGGCCTGATCGCCGCCGCTACCGTGGGCAACCTGTTCGCTGGTGATCACCCGGTGCTGCAGTACAACGAAGCCATTCCGTACCTGTTCAAGATGTACCTGCCGAACGGCGTGCTCGGCGTGGCAATCACCGGTATGATGGCCTCCTTCATGGCCGGCATGGCCGCGAACGTCTCCTCGTTCAACACCGTGTTCACCTACGATCTGTGGCAGGACTACGTCAAGCCCGGCAAGGACGACAAGTACTACCTGAACATGGGCCGCTGGATCACCGTCATCGGCGTGTTCATCTCCGTGTTCACCGCTTGGATCGCCTCGCAGTTCGGCAACATCATGACGTACCTGCAAACGCTGTTCAGCTTCTTCAACGCCCCGCTGTTCGCCGTGTTCATCCTCGGCCTGGTGTGGAAGCGTGTCTCCAACGTCGCCGGCACCGTCGGCTACTTGTGCGGCATTCTCGCCCCGCTCGTCACCTACATCCTGTACTTGCAGTCCGTCGCAGCCGGCAACCCGATTTTCGGTTCCGCCACCGCCGAGACTTGGTACGGCGCCATCATCTCCTGCCTCGCGACCTGGATCGCGGCGGCTGTGCTTACGCCGTTCACCAAGTCCAAGACCGATGAGGAGCTCGAGGGCCTGACCTTCGGCACCAACGGCATCAAGTACTTCAAGGAGGCCTCCGCCGAGGAACTTGAGGACGCCAAGCGCGCTGCCAAGGAAGCCGGAAAGGATGTCTCTACAGTGAAGGTTCCGTGGTACAAGAAGCCGCTCATTCTCGGCTCCGTGATCTTCATCCTCGGTCTCGTGTTCTACATCCCGTTCTTCTAAACCGCAGGTGGAAAGATTTAAGGAGTGTATGAAATGACTGATGAAACGCAAGAAACCAAGAGCCTGCTGACCCCGGCCGAAAAGGATCAGGCCGTTAAGGCGGCCCGCACCAACGACCTGCGTCGTCTGATCGCGATCCTGTTCGTCATCTACGGTGTGATCGTGACGATCGTTGGCATCGTGGCGCCGAACATGAACGGTGCCGACACCAACGGCATTGCGATCAACCTGTGGACCGGCATCATCATGCTGGTCATCGGAATCCTCTTCGAGGTGTGGTGCCGCGTCAAGCCGCTGTCGGCCGACGACATCATCGCCTCCGCCGAGGAGTCGGCGCGCAAGGCGCAGGTTAAGCACGAAGGCGACAAGAAGTGATTCTCGCCTAACCTTCGTCGGTCGAAACGGGTCCGTGATCGGACGTGGTTCATAACCGACGCAAAAGGGACCATCGGAGCAATTCGACGGTCCCTTTTCGTGTTCGTTGTGTGCATACAATGCCGAAATATCCCATCAGTCGCACTAGGGTGTGGTTTACACTATGTAGGTTTTGTGTGATAGTTGTCGTGTGTGTACGCCGGGGTAGGGCATCACGCTTGGCCGGTTCATGGGCGCGAAGCTGCTCATGGACCGCGCGTACGTGGGGAATCCGACCCGGCTGCTGGCCGAGTCGTTCGGCCCGGCGCTGGTCGTGCCGCCCAAGAGGAACCGCACGGACCCATGGGATTACGACAGGCTCGACGAGACCTTCCTCGCCAACCTCCAGCTCATCCTCATCGCCATCTACCTGAAAAACAGCCAAAAACCCAACTAGTGTAAACACACCCTAGATGCCGGAATCAGCGTCCACTTGCATCACGTAAATATTGCGCCTCAGGGAGCGGGCTTGGGCTCGGTTGATGTCGCCGGCTTCGTACATGTCCTGAATCACACCGAGTTCGATACCATAGCTCTCGCGCTTCACGTCCTCGACCTGCGTGATGGTTTTCGTAGTGCCGCTCATATTCGGACGTGCCTGCAATGAAGCCTCGGCACGACGATAATCCAGCAACAGTGCCGAACAATGCTCGGTGTTGTACGTATCCTGGCCCATCTCGTCAATAAGCCGGCCGATAACATGATGAATCGCCTCGACCTGCAGTTCGCGGGTGCGCGCGAAAATCTGATCCTCGCTCACCAATGGCGTGGTATGGCGAATCTTGGACACCGTGCGTTTGGCGTAATTGCTCATCTGCCGCTGGAACATGCGTATGCGACCGCGAATCTGCGATACCGCATGCCCCGAAGTCGGATCAGTGGAAGTATGACGCAGCGTATTCATAATCTGGTCAAGCATGCGCTCGCAGGCTTCGACGTTCAGCTCTTGCGTGGCCGTATCTGCTGCCGGATGCGCCTTGGTATCGGCAAGCCGGTCGCGCACGAATTCCTTTTCCCAATGCAGCGCTTCGATCTGCAATTGCTCGAATCCCTGGGGATCGGTATCGCCGATGCGCTGCTGCAATCGCCCGATGCGCTTGGTGTACTGGTCGATCACCATCAGAATCGCACGACGATTCTCCGGCGTGATGCGTCCGGTCAATTCCTCCACCGTGGCGCGTAATACATCGATGGTCACCGGAATCATCTCCGCGCTGGGATCCTTGCCACGGTTCGGGGCCAATAGCGGCAGCAGGAAGTTGGCCAGCAGCAAGGTCACGATAATCACGCCTGACGCAATGAAAATCAGCCCGTCACGCATCGGGAACGGCGCGCCGCCGGCAATGTAATACGGGATGGTGAACATCAATGACAGCGTGATGGTTCCCTTGGGGCCGCCAAAGGTCATCACTGCGGCCGAGCGCCAGCGTTCGGGTGTCATTTTGCGGCGCTGGCCGGTGATTGCATCTCGCGCAACGCGCAGCATGGCCGCAATCCAGAGGAATCGAAGCGCGATTACCACCAGAGTGACCAGCAGAATAATGCCGATCAGCACGGTATTGCTGATATACGGGTCAGACCAGCTGGCCCTCATGGCGCGCGGCAGCTGCATGCCCAGAAGAATGAACACCGCACCGTTGAGCGAGAAACTCAGCACACCCCATACTGAAGTAGAAACGATATTCGTGCGTGCCACATTCGGCCCCACGCCGGTACGGTCGAACCGGATGAACAGGCCAGCGGCCACCACCGACAGAATGCCGGACACATTGAATTCCTCCGCGCCCAAATACAGCAGGAAGGGCAGGAACAGTTCCATCAGAATACGTGTGGTGGTGGTTTCCCAACCGAGGGATCGCACGGTCTCGAATAGCCAGTTGGCCGCTGCTGCTATCACCAGGCCAAATAAGGTGCCGCCAAAGAAGGAGATCACGAATTCGCCGGCGGCCTGCCCCACGGCGAATTCGCCAGTGAAGGCGGCGGCCAGAGCGAACTGGAAGCCGACGATGCCGGAAGCGTCATTGAAGAGTGATTCGCCTTTCAGCACGCTGCGCTGACGCTGCGTCAGCGAGGCTTCTTTACCGAGGGAGCTGACGGCCACCGCATCGGTCGGGCCGAGTGCCGCGCCGAGTGCTAAGGCTGAGGCTAAGGTGATGGACGGCCAGACGGCATGCAAAGTGAATCCGACCGCCGCCATCGTGACAATAGCCAGTCCGATAGCCAGCGATAGGCTCAGATCCAGCGTTTTCAGCAACGCCGACTTATCGATTTCGTGCGCTTCCAAATACAGCAATGGTGCGATAAACAGCACCATGAACAGTTCCGGGTCGAGCTTCGCGTCCGGGAAAAACGGCAGATACGTAACCAGCACGCCTAGCACGATCTGGACCAGCGGTGTGGAGACTCGAGGCACGAAACGACTGGCGAACGAACTCACTACCACTGCTGCGATAATGCACAGGATGAGCTCGAATACCGCCATGGGGTCTCCCTGTCTTTCGTCTCTCAAAGTATATGACCATCGTTAGGAAAGCATTAAGCTTCAGACCGAGTGTGTGGACGAGGTGGGGAGACTTGCCGCCTGTCGTGGGACATCAGACGAAAATTGCCCGTTTTTTTGTATTTGTCCCGCGTGATTGCGTCACATCAGCGGAGTTAATCGATTGACATTTTTTATGTCCCACGGGCCAAAAATACAAAACGTTGCAATTCTGCCATTTTGCGAGGGGAGTGGTTTCGTTGGTTGAGAGGTGGCGTGGGACATGAGGCGAAAATCGGTCAAATCCGCATATTGTCCCACAAGACGGAGCATACACTCGTGCATATGGAATATGACGAGATGATGCGTTGCGCGCTGGGACATGCCGAAAAGGCGGCGGCTGCCGGCGATGTGCCGGTCGGCGCGGTGGTGGTGAACGCGGACGGCCAGATTGTCGGGTGCGGATACAACACACGTGAGGCTGATGGCGACCCGCTTGCCCATGCCGAAATCATCGCCATGCGTGAGGCGGCCCAAGCCTTGGGAACCTGGAATCTTGCCGATTGCACGCTGGCCGTCACACTCGAACCTTGCCCGATGTGCGCCGGCGCATGCATCCAAACCCATATCGGTACCATTGTGTTTGGCGCTTGGGACTCCAAGCTCGGTGCCTGCGGATCAATCTGGGATATCCCACGCGACCCCCATATCGGCCATAGTCCTGAAGTGCACGGCGGCGTGTTGGAAGGCGAGTGTCAGTCCATCCTGACTGATTTCTTCGCCCAGCGGCGATAGACACGGACG
>JAIJEI010000083.1 GCA_022739095.1 Bifidobacterium sp. | reverse complement strand
ATGACTGAAGCAACTCAGCGCACGTCCGACAACGGCGTTTCCATCTGGCTGGACGACCTGTCCCGCTCCCGCATCGAGTCCGGCTCCCTGCAGGACCTCATCGCCAACAAGAACGTGGTCGGCGTCACCACCAACCCGTCCATCTTCCAGAAGGCCCTGAGCCAGGTCGGCCCGTACGACGCCCAGCTCAAGGAGCTCGGCAAGGTTGACGTTGAGACCGCCGTCCGCGAGCTCACCACCACCGACGTGCGCAACGCCACCGACATCTTCCGCGAGATCGCTGAGGCTACCGACTTCGTCGACGGCCGCGTCTCCATCGAGGTCGACCCGCGTCTGGCCCACGACACCGAGAACACCGCCAAGCAGGCTGTGGAACTCTGGGAGAAGGTCAACCGTCCGAACGCCATGATCAAGATCCCGGCAACCCTCGAAGGCCTGCCGGCCATCACCGCCACCCTGGCCAAGGGCATCTCCGTGAATGTCACCCTGATCTTCTCGCTCGAGCGCTACGAGCAGGTCATCGACGCCTTCATCGAGGGCATCGCCCAGGCTGACGCCAACGGCCACGACCTGAAGCACATTGGCTCCGTCGCTTCCTTCTTCGTCTCCCGCGTGGACACCGCCGTCGACAAGCTGCTGGAAGCCAACGGCTCCGACGAGGCCAAGACTCTGGAGGGCAAGGCCGCTGTGGCCAACGCCCGTCTGGCTTACGAGCTCTTCGAGAAGAAGTTCGCCGAGGATCCGCGTTGGGCCGACCTGGCCGCCAAGGGCGCCAAGGTCCAGCGTCCGCTGTGGGCCTCCACCGGTACCAAGAACGCCGCCTACTCCGACTGCAAGTATGTTGACGAGCTCGTTGCCAAGCACATCGTCAACACCATGCCGGAGAAGACCCTGAACGCTCTGGCCGACCACGGCAACGGCGCTCCGTCCATCGAGGGCACCTACGAGGAGTCCCACGCCGTCATCAACAAGCTGGCTGAGCTGGGCATCAACCTCAAGGACGTCACCGACAAGCTGGAGGCCGACGGTGTCGCCGCCTTCATCAAGTCCTGGGATTCCGTGCTGGCTGACGTCCAGTCCGGCATCGACCGCGTGAACGCCTGAGATCATTAGCTGATGCGCATTTCGCGCATTAACTGATTAGCTCACAGAAGTCCCGACCCCAACCGGTCGGGGCTTCTTGCGTTTGTTGCTACAGTGGTACGAGCACAGGAGAGAAAGGCCGAACCGTAATGAACAAACTTGTCGCACGCCAGCGGTTGGTGATGACCTTCACCTTCTTTTCGATGTTCTTTGGAGCGGGCAATCTGATTTTCCCGCCGTTTGTTGGTGCGCAGGCCGGTTCCGCGACCATACCGGCGGCCATCGGCTTCATCGTCTCCGCAGTCGGTTTGCCGATTCTCGGCGTGCTGGCGGTCACCTTCGCCGGCGGCTTCGACAAACTCGCCGGCCGGGTCTCCCCCAAATTCGCCTTGTTCCTCGGCGTGGCGATCATGCTCACCATCGGCCCCTGCTTTGCGATTCCGCGTACGGCGACCACCTCATTCGAAATGATGGTGGTGCCTTTCGTGCCGTCCTCCTACGGCTGGCTGGCCCAACTCATCTACTCGCTCGTGTTCTTCGCGCTGGCGTTCCTGTTCGCCCAGCATCCTGAGAAACTCTCCAAGGTGCTCGGGCGGTTCATGGGACCGTTGCTGCTGGTGCTCATTGCTGTCCTGTTCGTCGCCTGTCTGGTCCACGGCATCGGCACCCCGGCCAAACCGATGGGCGACTACTTCACAAACCAGATCGCGCGCGACTTCCTCGATGGCTACCAGACCATGGATCTGCTCGCCGCGCTCTACTTCGGCATCGTGATTTCCGCGAATATCCGCGCCCAACAAGTCGATGACGAATCGCAAGTGCAGAAGGAGACCGCATACGCCGGGCTCGGCACCGGCGTACTGCTGATCGTGATCTACGGCGCGCTGAGCTACGTGGGTGTGGTATCCGGCGCCATCGCCACCATCAATCCCGCCAAAGACACAGGCGCTACCGTGCTCACCAACCTCACCTCATCCCTGTTCGGCACATTCGGTACCGCGTTCCTTGGCATCGTGTTCGTCATCGCCTGCCTCAACGTATGCACCGGGCTGATCGGCACCTGCGCCACCTACTTCCATACTCGGTTCCGTACCGTCGCCGGCCGAATGTTGAGCTACCGCACCTGGCAGGTCATCTTCACCGTGTTCAGTTTTATCGTGTCCAACGCCGGGCTGAGCGCGATCATCAAGGTCTCCGTGCCGGTGTTGTCCGCACTGTATCCGATCGCCATCGTGCTGGTGCTGCTGGCGCTGACCCACAGATCGCTCGGCGCACGATTCCCGCGCGTCTACTTCTGGACCGTGCTGCTGGTGGGCATCGCCTCTTTCGCCACCTGCATCTCCAGCTTGGTCGCCGTCTTCGGCGGCTCCATCAGCTGGCTGGACGCGGCGCTGGCCATACTGCCCTTGCAGCAATACCAGCTCGGCTGGGTGGTTCCGGCCATCCTCGGCGTCGCCATCGGCATCGCAGATGCTCAGCGGCGGTAGACCTTCCCGGTCTGTGCCGGGGCTTGCCGATCGGTCGGTGATGGCGGCTGCCGCAGTAGCCCTCCTATAAAGCGGCATACAGAATTCCTGTATGCCGCTGGTCTCCGCCCATCTGCCATAGTCATACTGGTATCATCGACGACGGCGATAACGGCATAAGGCGGGGTGGTCATGAATACCAGTGATAAACAGATAGCGGAAACCGGACGGAATCGCGAGCTTGGGCTGATTCCGGCCATGGTGATGGCGGTCATTGCGGCGCTCAGTGGTGCCGGTGTATCGTTCGCGCCATTATATGAGCGCATTTGGGGCGGCATGATGTTGCATCCGAACTGTCCGGCGATTGGCAGAATGACCTATTATCTGTCAGGTCAGGCTACTGGCGATTACGGAGCCTGCGTCACCTCGCCGCTGTGGTTTCTGGCGGTGACCGCGCTGAGTGTTGCCGCGATTCTCTGTCTGACCGTTGCGGGAATGCAGGGCTTTGCATGCTATCGTATCCGTACGGCGCTTGGTGTTCTTATTGCAGCGGCGGCTGTTACGTTCATCTTCGTTCTGAGCGCGAATGTCACAATCATCCTGTTGTGGGCGATATACGCGGCAACGTGGCTGGTTTATGCCATAGTCGCCGCGTATCCGCACAACAGTTGGGCAAGAATCGCGCGACTATTGTTGGTGTGGCAGATTGGCGTGATGCCGGTATTCGTCACCGAATACTCGGTATCCGACGAGGTTAATTTCAGCGGCGGCATAACCATCGCCTGCGGACTTGGACTTGCGGCATATGCGCTGGTGCAATGCGCCTCTCTTACCATCGACTCGCAAAACAACAATAATCGAATGACGCCAGAACGCAGTGGTATACGGGCTACCTCCTTGCATGACCTGTTCCACACCATCAGCATCAACGCATCCGCCATACGCACTTGCTCTGTTCCTATTGCCCTGTTCTGGTCAGGTATCACGTTCTTTACCTACAGCTACAACACTGGTGGACACACCGATTTCTGTCCAGCGCTATCGGCAACTGACAATGCAGGTCTTGTCGCTTATTGCATCGGTCGTGAAGCTTTGGGACTGCTGACCGTCGTGTTGTGCGTGCTGCCATTTTCTCCCTGCTTTCGGCGATTACGGCCATCACGTTGGCTGCGCGCAACGCAAATGACGGTGGTAACGCTGTCAATGCCGATGGTTCTCGAGATTCAGCCGCCGTGTGCTATCTGCTCCTGGCAACCGCACTGTCCGCCGCGGCCTTCGTCATCGCCTTCACCTTGGCATAGCGCGGACCACCATGTCGCGGTTCGCGCGATCGCTGGGATACAACGCCTCCTGCGCACGACGAGACACCACCGGCATATGCTTCTCCTTCAATCACGAACAACGGGCATCCGTTTTGCGAGGCATTCTATCCGTTCCGTGTTTCGCAACGCATGAGACGGCACATCCATTGAATCAGGGGTCTAGACCATGTCTCGCCGAATCTTGCGGTAGGTGGCATAGAACAGGAAGCCGGCCACGATGCCGGAGGTGGCATCGGAGATGGGTTCGGCGATGAAGATGCCGTTGACGCCGATCCAGTGCGGCAGCAGCAGCGCGAGCGGCACGAGCAGGATGATCTTGCGGAAGATGGCCAGGAACACCGACTGTTTGGCCTGGCCCATGCCGACGAGTGCGCATTGCGCGCCCATCTGGATGCTGAAGATGCCCCAGCCGCAAACGAAAATCGGCATCATGCGGGTCACGATGTCGATGACCGTCTGTTCCGAGATGAACCATGAGGCGAAGAAGCCGGGGAATGCGGCGAGCACCGACACCAGTGCCGTGGCGGAGACGATCTGCGTGACGAAGGCCATGCGGATCGCCTGGCGGACGCGCTCCATATGCCGGGCGCCGAAGTTGAACCCGATGATCGGCTGGATGCCTTGCTGGAAGCCGTTGGTCAGCACGCTCACGATCTGCATCAGCGAGGTGATGATGGTGATCGACGTGACGTAATCGTCGCCGCCGTAGCGTTGCAGTCCCACGTTGAACACCACGTTGATCAGGCATTCGGTGATCTGCATGATGAAGGGTGCCAGACCGAGCGCCAGCACGGGGATGATGATCCGATCGAACCGGATGTTCGACGGCCGCAGGCGAATCGCGCTGCGCCCGGAGGAGAGGAACAGCACGATCCATATGGTCGAGACCAGTTGGGCGAGCACGTTCGCGGCGGCCGCTCCCCTGACGCCCCATCCGAACACGAAGATGAACACGGGGTCAAGAAGGATGGATATGCCGGTGCCGATGAGCACGGAGACCATGGCCACAGTGGTTTTGCCCTGCGCCGAAATGAAGTTGTTGAGCCCGAGCGTGAGTTGCACGAATACGGTGCCGATCAGGTAGATGGTGATGAAGTCGACCGCGTATTCGATGGTCGCATCGCTGGCGCCGAAGGCATAGAGAATCGGCCGTTTCGCCAATTGCAGCAGCACGGTGAGGGTCAGGGCTATGGCGATGAGGAACGCGGCGCTGGTGCCGAGGATGCGTTCGGCTTTCTTGAAGTTGCCACGCCCGAGTTCAATGGATGCGCGCGGCGCACCGCCTGCGCCGATCAGCGAGGCGAAGGCGGTGACGGCCAGCAGGATCGGGAAGCAGATGCCCACGCTGGTCATCGCCGCGTTGCCCACTTCCGGGATATGCCCGATGAACAGTCGGTCGATGATCGTGTACGAGGCGTTCGCCGCCTGCGCCACGATGGTGGGGACCGACATGGTCAGGGCCAGACGGGGCACCGGCTTGGTGCCCAGCCCGGCATCGAGCGTGTTCGTCTGTGCCAAGGATCAGCCCTGCCAGTAGTAGCTGAAGAAGTCGGAGATCTCCTCCATGGTTTCGCGCAGCATGCCCATGCGCGGCAGGTACACCACGCGGAAGTGGTCGGGGCGATGCCAGTTGAACGCGCCGCCGTGGCTGATGAGGATGTGCTTGTCATGCAGCAGGTCGAGCGCGAACTGCTCGTCCGAGTGGATGTTGAAGCGTTTGATGTCGATCTTCGGGAAGATGTAGAACGCAGCCTTCGGCTTGACGGCGGTGATGCCGGGGATCTGGTTGAGCATGTCGTAGACGAGGTCGCGCTGGTCGTGCACGCGGCCGCCCGGCACGATGTAGTCGTTGACGCTCTGGTGGCCGCCGAGCGCGGTCTGCACCACGGACTGGGCGGGCACGTTCGAGCACATGCGCATGTTGGCGAGCATGTTGAGGCCCTCGATGTAGTCCTTGGCGATGCGCTTGTTGCCGGACAGGATCATCCAGCCGATGCGGTAGCCGGCGATCATGTGCGATTTCGACAGGCCGGAGAAGGTCACGCAGAACAGGTCCGGGGCCATCGAGGCAATGGAGATGTGCCGCAGGCCGTCCATGACGAGGCGATCGTAGATTTCGTCGGAGAAGATGATGAGCTGGTGTTCGCGCGCGATGTCGACGATCTGCTGGAGCACTTCCCTCGGGTAAAGTGCGCCGGTGGGGTTGTTCGGGTTGATGATGACAATCGCCTTGGTGTTGCTGGTGATCTTGGAGCGGATGTCATCGATGTCCGGATACCATTCGGACTGTTCGTCGCACAGGTAGTGCACGGCGGTGCCGCCGGCTAGGTTCACGCAAGCGGTCCACAGCGGGTAGTCCGGGGAGGGCACGAGCACTTCGTCGCCGGTGTCGAGCAGCGTGGACATGGACAGGTTGATGAGCTCGCTGACGCCGTTGCCGGTGTAGATGTCGTCGATGGTGACGTTCGGGATGTTCTTCAGCTGCGCGTACTGCATGATGGCCTTGCGCGCGGAGAACAGGCCCTTGGACGGCGAGTAGCCTTCGGTGTCGGTGAGCTGGTGGGCCATGTCATAGACGACTTCGTCCGGCGTGCGGAAGCCGAAGGGCGCCGGGTTGCCGATGTTCAATTTCAGGATGTGGGTGCCGTCGGCCTCCATGCGCATCGCCTCATCGGCGACCGGGCCGCGCACGTCGTAGAGCACGTTGTCGAGCTTGTGCGACTTGCCGAAGGTGCGGCGGCGGCCCACGGGAATCTCGCTGTCTGTCTGGGGCTTGGCGGCACCCGTGGCAAGCGGTGTGGCGGCGTGTTCGCCGGCCGTGACGCTGTTGGAGGCGTCCGGGTTCAATTGCGTGGTGGATCCCTCGCCGCGCAGCCAGTTCGTGTCGACGTCCAGTTCGCTGGCCAGGAATTCGAGCACGTCCTCGCGGGGCATGGTCTTGCCGGCCACGTATTGGCTGATGTGGCTCTTGCCCATCTTCACGCCACGATGTTCGGCGGCGTGCACCAAATCGACCTGCTTCAGTCCCCTGCTGTTCATCGCATTGCGCAGATGTTCCGCAAACACCGATACGCTCATATCCTTATGCCTCCAACCGGGAGTTCAATTTCTTTCTTTGAACAACGGTTCAAAGCATACCCCCGGTTCAATACAAGTTCAATTTTGGCGTGTTATCGAGTCCATGACCGGTTCAACCCAACTGCGCTTCGATCCATTGGGCGACGCCGTCCTCGTTGTTGGTCGGGCAAATCTCGTCTGCTATGGACAACACCTTGGGGTTCGCGTTGGCCACGGCCACGCCCCGGCCGGATTCGCTCATCATGTTGATATCGATGAGGTCGTCGCCGAAGGCGGCGGTCTGTTCGAGCGGCACGTCCAGCCGTTCGCACAGCAGGTGCAGCGCGTGCTCCTTGTTGGCTTGCGGGTTCATGAGCATCCACATCACGCCTTCGCTGATGGAGATGTCGAAGTCCGGCGGGATCAGCGCGCGCAGCTCGTTCCACTGTTCAGGTTCGGGGAAGATGGTGATCTTGTTCGCCACGCCTTCGGGCACGTCGTGGAAGTTCGTGTATTGGAAGGCCTGAGTTTTCCAATACGCACGCACGTCGAAGTTGGTGTAGCGCACGTCGTTCATCACGATGCCGAGCTTCAGGCCGGGCATGCGGTCGAGCAGGAACAGACAGACTTCGCAGGCACGCCGTGAGGAGAAGCCAATCTTAATCAAATGGTTCTCATCGGCCGGCGTGGCGCCTGAGGTGAGCAGGTCGAAGTCGGAGTGGGTCGGGTCGAAATCGATGAGAGCACCGTTCAGATAGATTACGGCGTCCACCGGCAGTTTTTCGGCGAACTGGAGGCCAGTGCTCACCGGACGCGCGGTGGCGATGGCGAATTTCAGTCCGGCATCGTGCGCGCGGTTGATGGTGTCGATGCTGCGCTGGGTGATGAACCGGTCCTCGAATACCTCGGCGTCGTGCAGCAGCGTGCCGTCGAGGTCGGCGACCAGCAGTCGGGATTGTTTCGGCGTGATGGCATCGAGAATCACAGCAGCCCCTCGCAGTGTTCGCGCACGAGTTCGGCGGAATGGTGCAGTTTGGCCCGCTCGTCCTCGTTCAGATCGAGTTCGACGATCTCGTTGGCGCCATTGGCGCGCAGTTCAGTGGGGACGCCGAGGAACACGTTTTGTTCGCCGTATTCGCCGTCCAGCAGGGTGGAGACGGGCACGATGCGGCGTTCGTCCCACAGGATGGTCTGCACGATGCCGGCCACGGTGGAGGCGATGCCGAAGTTGGTGCCGCCCTTGGCCGCGACGATCTCATCGCCACGGGTGCGGGTCTTCTCTTCGATTTCGG
>JAIJEI010000082.1 GCA_022739095.1 Bifidobacterium sp. | reverse complement strand
CGCGCCTTCCTCTGCGCCGACGTGGTCTTCACATAGCGCCAGGTGCGGGCGTTGTGCACACGGTCGGCCAGCTTGACCACCAGGGTGCGCACATCACGGCTCATGGCCACCACCAGCTTGCGAATCGTTTCGGCCTGGGCGGAGTCGCCCACTTCAAGCTGGCTGAGCTTGGTGACGCCATCGACCAGACCGGCCACGGTGTCGCCGAACTCGGCGCGGCATTGATCCAACGTGTAGTCGGTGTCCTCCACCGTGTCATGCAGCAGACCGGCCGCCACCACAATCGGTCCCATGCCCAGATCCGCGAGAATCTGGGAAACGGCCAACGGATGGATGATGTATGGTTCGCCCGACTTGCGCCGTTGCGTGCAATGCTGGATGACGGCGCGCCGGTACGCGCGGTCGAGGATGGACAAATCCTCACCGGGATGGTGGGACTTGCACACTTTCTTGATTGGTTCCAGCGGATTGAGCGGATCGGCACTGATCTCACAACCCAACTTACGGGCGGCGTACTGCTCGCCATCAATCTCTGCCATGCCAGTCACCTCCCTCGTCATGAAGTTCATTGTAACCGCGAACCGGAGCCTTGTGCATGCACCTGTTCGCCATCATTGGTTCCGCAACCGTCGTTGCCGTCATCACCTTGGTCATTCAACCGGCCCAATCCGGTCAGGACGCCACTCCCGTCGAACCGAACCCACGTTCGGCGCGATCGGATCCGGGCAGGGTTTCAGCCGGGATGAACCGGGCCTCAACATACCGCTGAATCACCAATTGAGCGATGCGATCGCCCGGATGGAAGACGGCGGTGCGTTCCGGATCGAGGTTGATCAGCGGCACCTTGATCTCGCCACGGTAGCCGGCATCAACGGTGCCAGGCGCGTTGAGCACGGTGACGCCCCGCTTGGCGGCCAGCCCGGAACGCGGATGCACCAACGCCACGTAGCCCGCAGGTAGGGCGATGGCCACGCCGGTGGGCACCAGTACCCGTTCAAAAGGCTTCAGCGTCACATCGACGGTGGTGATGAGGTCGGCACCGGCATCGCCCGCGTGGGCATAGTGCAGCTGGGCCGGATGTTCGGGGTCGAGGCTCTTGACCAGGACCTCGGTGGATTCGGGCTCGTTGTAGGTCTCGTCGAACGCCATCAGGCGGCGCACTCCTCACACACCGGCTGGCCATCCTCGTCCGTGTAGGCGAGCTGGCTGCGATGCTTGACCAGGAAGCACTGCGAGCAGATGAACTCGTCACCCTGCATGGGGATGACGGTCACCGAGGAATCCTCGTTGCTCAAATCGGCGCCCGGCAGTTCGTAGTCTTCGGCGATGGCGTTCTCATCGTCGTCGATGTCGCTCGAGGCGTTCTGCGAGGACTTCCCCAGCGCCTGCAGCGATTCCTCGTCCTCATCCTTATTGCGGGGGGAATCATAATCCTGAGCCATCATGGTCCTTTCGTCGTCTTTGGTTCGTAAGTCGATATATATAGCACGGTCAGCGCCATACTCGCCCATAGGATACACGATTTGAAATACTCGTAAAGTTCGACACGTGGGGCATACTTAAAAGAAGTAATGTCTTTGCGACGGAAAGTGGTGCGAATATGCCAGATGATCGGCTTGAAAAAGCCCGTTTCGTACGCGTGAGCAAGACGGGGGACCTCGTATTCTCCATTGGCGGCAGGGAAATGGCCGTGAGCGTGGACGACACGCTCGAACGGGCGATTCTTGAGGCCAAGCAGGTCAGAAGCGAGACGCGACAGGCCCCCCAGCCGCATCAGCAGTCCACTTTGCCGATTTCCCAGATACAGTCGCTGATTCGCGCCGGCGCCGATCCGGCCAGTGTCGCAGAGAAATATCATCTGAGCGAAACGCTGGTACGTCGTTTCTCCATGGCCGTGGAGACCGAGAAACAGTACGCCATCGAACAATTCCTTGCCGTGGCGGCACCCAAAGACAGCAGGGTGCGCACCATCAGCGAACTGGTGGAACGCACGCTGGCCTCTGCTGGAATCGGCATGGAATCAGTGACCTGGAAATCCACCCGGCGCGGACTTGAGCCTTGGCGCATCGTGGCGATATTCACTTCCGCGGGCCGTGAGATCCATGCCGAATGGACGTGGAATATGCACGACAATTCCGTGATGAGCCTGAACAATGCCGCTCGAAAACTGCTCGGCGAACAGAATCCGGAATCAGCCACGGATTCCAAACTCAAGCCGACGATTCCTGAACTGCCCGGCGACTCCGTACGTTCCGCGCGTATCGAGCGCGCCGTGTCTGCTTGGGCGGCGCCTACGCCTTCGATTCCGGCCGCACGGCCTGCCGCAATCCGGCCCTCCGTCACTTCCACAGGTTCCATGCCCCCGGTGGACCTATCCACGTCCATCTCACCGGCCACGAACCAGGCTCATGACGCTACGGCCCCCAGCCCGGTCTCTTCGCAGACCGCCGGATCTGTTTCGTCATCTGCCGCAGGATTGCAGCAATCGCCTGCCACGGCACCAGAGCAGGGTTCTGACAATATTTCGGACAAGACCATACGGCGTGGCCCCGATGCACAGCTGGTAGCCATCGAGCAGGAGCGGGCGGCCGAATCCGCCGCCACCAAACACGAGGCACCAGCCAAACCGGCCAAGCGTAAATCAGGACGTTCGGCCGTACCAAGCTGGGACGAGATTCTGTTCGGAGACTGAATTTCCGAATCAGGCCATATCGATCAGGCAGGGAATATCCATTTCCAATGCCGTTTGGGAGCCATGCACGCTCGGCAGGTGGGTGGCTTTGTCTCCTTGCGTACGCGAATCGACGAGGGTCACGGCTCCTGCTGCCTGCACGACCACATCGCCGAGCATCGGCCGGACTCGCTCGCAGACCGGTCCAAACAATCCGTCCGCGATGGCCTCATCCTTGGTCCGCACCAAGGCTCGGTCTTGCAGGTAATCGCGCCACCGGCAAGCTATATCCTCAGGTCGTTCATCCGGCTCGGCATACAGCATCAGCGAGCGCGGCTCTCCCCCGACCAGTGACACGCCTCGGGTGAGCTGCGGTTCAACGGCGATGTCAATCCGCTGGTCCATGTCGGTTTGCACCATGCCGTGGTCGGCTACGATGACGATGAGCGTGCCTTTGGGTGCGCTGCGTTTCAGGAGTGCAAGCTGGGCGTCGATATGTTCGAATGCGGCCACCCAGTGTTCGGAATCCCACCCGTAATTGTGGCCGACTTTGTCGGCGTCACGGATGTACAGGTAGGTCAGGCCGGGGGTGCGGGAGGCGCGTGAGGCGGCCAGCACACGATCGCGTGGGGTGACGTTGCCTTGATAGTCGGTGCCTCGCAATGCGGCTTCGGTCAATGGCGATTTGGAGAACTTGGGCAGTCCCGAGCTTGTGACGCGCACCTCTTGAGCCGCAAGTTTCTCGAACACCGTCTCCTCGCGCTGCTGGTCGAGCGGATCGACCATGGGCGGCACAGGAATGTGTGGATTGGCTGGTTTGGGTGCCAGCGCGTCTTTGAACTGGATGAGTTGGATGAGCTTATGGCTGGCGGGTTCGAGCTGCGTATAGCCCGCCATTGCGGTCAGTCCCGGGCAGGTTCCGGTGCCGAATGCGGCCATGGCCGCCACAGTGGTGCTTGGAGCGCAGGTGGCGATGGGACGCTGATTGGCGCGTTCGTTCATCAGCGAACGCAGATAGGGCGCGTGGCCAAGGCGCATGGCGAGGTTCCAGAAGCCGAGGCCGTCCACGAGCACCACGATGGCCGATTCGGCGTCGGGCAGTCCCAACGCGCGCTGGCAGGCCTTTGGGTCGGCGTGGACCTTGGTGGGAGTCGGATGCCCAATCGCGGCGGACAAGGCGGGCAGCACGGCGGATAGGTGCAGTGCTCCTCCACACCGATCGGCCGGGGCGTCATCCCCATAGCCCACAGTGGGCACCAGCCGCAGCAACTCGTCCATATCCGGCGTCTCAACACTCATAGTTGCCCATTATAGGTCTCACAGAAAACCGCATCCTCGCGCAAAAGTGTGAGGCACCCGCACAATACCGCTCAATCGCACATCTGACATCGCCCTAGGAATTCCGCCATTGTTCGATGCGCGATGTGCGATTGGCCCTGCAGAATCCTCACGCTTTTCCTATTGAGAACCATTCGCTGCGACGCGTTCCAGCGAACACGCTAATATGGGGGCGTTCGAAAGGGAGTTTCATGGCATCACACCGCAAACCGTCCGCGCAAACCTACGATCCGCGCACGGTCAAGGAGCATATCGTCGAGACGCCGCTGAACGAGGAGATGAGCAAATCCTTCCTCGAGTATGCGTATTCGGTGATTTACGCACGCGCACTGCCTGATGCGCGCGATGGCTTGAAGCCGGTGCAGCGCCGCATCGTCTACCAGATGGGCGAGATGAACCTGACTCCCGACCGCCCGTATATGAAGTCCGCCCGCGTGGTGGGCGAGGTGATGGGCAAGCTCCATCCGCACGGCGATTCCGCGATCTACGAGGCCATGGTGCGTTTGGCACAGCCGTTCGCGATGCGTCTGCCGCTGGTAGACGGCCACGGTAACTTCGGTTCGTTGGACGATGGCCCTGCGGCCTCCCGTTACACCGAGGCCAGGCTTGGCCCGGCGGCCCTCGGCATGAACGCGGATATCGATGAGGACACCGTTGACTTCACGCCGAACTATGACAACAAGCTCAAGGAGCCGACCGTGTTGCCGGCCGCCATCCCGAATCTGCTGGTCAACGGCGGCTCGGGCATCGCCGTGGGCATGGCCACGAACCTGGCCACCCACAATCTGGGCGAGGTGGTGAACGCCGCCAAGTTCCTCATGGCGCATTCGGACGCCACCCTGGAACAGCTGATGCGTTACGTGCCCGGCCCCGACTGGCCCACCGGCGGCACTATCATCGGCCGCGACGGCATCCGTGAGGCCTATGCCACCGGCCGTGGTACGCTCACCACGCGCGCCGCCACGCATATCGAACATGTCACGGCCCGCAAGCAGGCCATCGTGGTCACCGAGCTGCCGTACATGGTGGGCCCGGAGAAGGTGATCGAACATATTTCCGACGGTGTGAAGAACCGCAAGCTGGAGGGGATTTCCGGCGCGTTCGATCTGACCGATCGTCATAACGGCACGCGTATCGTCATCGAGATCAAGACTGGTTTCGACCCGCATGCGGTGCTGGTGCAGCTGTTCAAGCACACGCCGTTGCAGGACAACTTCGCCATGAACAACGTGGCATTGGTGGAGGGCCGCCCGCACACGATGGGCCTGAAGGAGATGCTTCAGGTGTGGGTGGACCACCGCCGTGTGGTGATTCGCCGCCGCAGCGAATACCGCAAGAAGAAGGCGTTGGAGCGCCTCCACCTGGTCGAGGGCCTACTGCTGGCCATGCTGGACATCGACGAGGTGATCCAGGTAATCCGCACCTCGGATGATGCGGATGCTGCGAAGAGCCGTTTGATGGTCGTGTTCGATCTGGACGAGGTCCAGGCCCAGTACATCCTCGACCTGCGTCTGCGCCGTCTGACCAAGATGAACCGCATCGCACTTGAGGCCGAACGCGATGACCTGAAGAAGCGCATCGAGGAGCTGACCCGCATTCTGGCCTCCGCCGAGGCGCTCGACCAGGTGGTCACCGACGAGATGGACGAGGCGGTCGCCAAGTGGGGCTCGCCGCGCCGCACCGTGCTGCTGGATGCCGACCCGGATGGCACGTTGACGCCGGTCGTGGCGCAGGGTGCCGGGGCTTCAGGTGTGTCCAAGTCCGCACTCGAAGCGGTGAAGGCCGCCACCACGATTTCCTCCGCCGAAGCCGATGTGGCCGCAGCCGCAGCCGCGGCCAAGAAGACCGGCGAACAGTCCGCGCTGACCGGTGCCCTGAAGATCGAGGACGAGCCGTGCGTGGTGATGATGAGCGCCACCGGTTTGATTGCCCGTACCACGCCAAGCGCGATGGACGTGTTCAATGCACGATCCACTTCCGATGAGCGTTTGAGAGACGATCAGATCACCACAATCTTCGAGGCTTCCACGCGCGCCACGTATGGGCTGGTCACGTCGGCCGGCCGCCTGGTGCTCGCGCATGTGGTTGATCTGCCTGCCTTGCCCGCTGCCGCCACATTGTCGCTGAAGGGAGGAGTTCAGGCCGACGAACTGATCGGCATGACCGAATCCACCGATCCGATTCGTGGCGAGCGCGTGATTACGGCGATCGCCATGGAGCAGCCGACGTCCGGCAAGGCCAGTGCCAAGGACGAGAGCGAGGATGGCGGGGCCTCCGAGGCCAAGCCGTTGCCGTCGCTGGCCATCGGTACCCGTAACGGTGTCATCAAGCGTTGGAACCGTGAGGCACCCACCACCATGGATTCCTGGCCCGTCATTGATCTGAAAGATGGCGACGAAGTGGTATTCGCCGCCGTGGCCGAGGATGACGACCGTCTGGTGTTCATCTCCTCCGATTCCTCGCTACTGACCTTTGAGGCTAAGAACGTGCGCCCGCAGGGTCGTACCGCGGGCGGTATGGCCGGCATCAAGCTGGCCGAAGGCGCCCGTGTGGCGGCATTCAACGTGGTTCCCGCCGGCAAGGTGGCATGGACCTATGAGGAGGGCGAGAACGGTTTGACCTCCGGCTCCGGCGCGGTGGTGCTCACCGTGGCCGGCGATTCCGATGCACTGCCCGGCACCGAAAACGGCGCGGCGAAGGTCACTCCGCTGGAAATGTACCCTACCAAGGGTCGCGCTACCGGCGGCGTGCGTTCCCAGCGATTCCTGAAGGGCCAGAACACGCTGATTCTTGCCTGGGTGGGCCTCTACCCGTTGCACGCCTCCACAGCCGCAGGCTCCCCGGTCGAGCTTCCCAAGCCCGATATGCGCCGAGACGGTTCCGGAGTAGACCTTGCCTCCCCCATCGCCTTCATTGCGTAACCTCAATTAAGCTCCCTCTGATGGGCCGAGCCGTAAAGCAAACACCCCCAGCCGAACCGTTAAGCAGATAGTCCAGTGGGCTATCCGTAGGTGAGGGGAGCAGCTATGCTGCGACTGGAATCCGAAAGGATTCCAGTTTGTAGGCGAGGAGTGAACGATAGTGAGCCATACAATGGAGAAGAGACCCTAAACCCGACCTACACTAAGTATCAAGGAGGTGACGATGAGACTACTGGTTGCCGTATCCAATGAACCGTTGGCCTGCGCCATTCGTGGTGCCCTGCTTGCCGGTCGTCATGAGGTGTCCTTGGCAAGCACCGGCAGTATCGCGCTCGCCGCTGTCGCCAAGGAGTCATTTGACGCAGTGATTCTTGATGAATACCTGCTCGGCATCCCCACCGAGCAGCTCATCGAATCCCTACGCAATGCCCGAGCCTCCATCAAGATTCTGCTGCTGACTTCGACGCCGCTCAGCAAAACCATCGGAGAAGGCAGCCGCTGGCGGGCGCTGCCTAGCGAGTACGCCCCTATCGAAGAGACGCCCTACAGCTCCTTCAGCGCGGATTCACGCGTAAACGACTCAGATGCCGAAGCCGAACAACGCTCGGACAATGCTGCCGCTAGCGCACGAGCTAATGTACGACACCCAGATGCCGTGCTGAGCAAACCATTCTCCGATGGCGAACTGCTCTCATATGTCGGCTCGCTTGCTACCAACTCCCCCACCATGATCATTCGTGGCAATCTCACATTGGATACCACGAATCACAAGGCCTACTATGCCTCCACGCACAGCGCAATCTCACTGTCCCGTCTGGAGTACAGCTTGCTTGAGGCACTGGTCAAGGCTGATGGCCAGTTCGTCAACACCAGCGAATTGGTCAAGATTGTCGGCGGCCCTTTCTTCGAACAACAAGGGCTACTCAAGAACGCCCTCTACACGCTGGATAAGAAGCTCACCCGCGCCGGTCTCATCATGACCCAACGCGGCTCCAACTACCGCATCCGATAGCTGGGCTCAATCAGTACAGCCGCATGCCTTGGGGAACGGGAGTGAAGCCGGACTGGTGGAGGATGCGGGCGAAGGGGTGACGGGCGTTGAGGGGTTCGCCATTGATGTCGCTGAATGTCACGGAGCCGGTGCCATTGCGTTTGAGGGCGTAGGCCAGTTCTGTGGCGGCCTTGCGCATTTGTTCGTCGGAATCATCGGCAGTCGATTTCTGTTCGGCCAATTGATTGAATGCCGTCAGATGCTTAGTTTTGGCGGCCGCAAACAGTAGCGCACCTTGTGCACCAAGTACGACCGTAGCCCCGGCGCGGCGTGCAGGTTTAGTGGCGCTGGCCGGCGCGTCCGGCCACGCGATGGCGGAGCCACTGAGATTTGCGGGGTCGAGCACACTCAATGCCACCACGGACTGGCCGCGATGCTCTGACGGATGACGCAA
>JAIJEI010000081.1 GCA_022739095.1 Bifidobacterium sp. | reverse complement strand
CAAGGAATACACCAAGGAAAAGGGCGTTGAGGTCAAGGTGCAGACCGCGGCCTCCGGTACCTACGAGCAGACCCTGAAGTCCGAAATCGCCAAAACCGAAGCCCCGACCCTGTTCCAGGTCAACGGCCCGGTCGGATACCAGAACTGGAAGAAGTACACCGCCGACATGTCCAACACGGATGTGTACAAGGAGCTCACCAACCAGGATGTGGCTCTGAAGGACGGCGACAAGGTGGTCGGCGTGCCGTATGTGATGGAAACCTACGGCCTGATCTACAACAAGGACATCCTCAACAAGTACTTCGCAATGGATGGTGCCAAGGCCACGTCCATGGACGAAATCGACAACTTCGACACCCTGAAGGCCGTGGCCGACGACATGCAGGCCCGCAAGGACGAGCTCGGCATCAAGGGCGCGTTCACCTCCGCCGGCTTCGACTCCAGCTCAGACTGGCGCTTCAAGACCCACCTGGCCAACCTGCCGCTCTACTACGAGTTCAAGGACGACAACGTCACCGAGCAGCCGGCCAAGATCAAGGGCACCTACCTGCCGAACTACAAGAAGATCTTCGACCTGTACATCACCGACTCCACCACCGAACCCACCCAGCTGAGCGCCAAGACCGGCGATGACGCGAATTCCGAGTTCGCACTCGGCGAGGCCGCCTTCTACCAGAACGGCACCTGGGCCTGGACCGACCTGCAGAAGGCCGGCATGACCGCCGATCAGGTAGGCATGATGCCGATCTACATCGGCGTCAAGGGCGAGGAGAAGCAGGGCCTGGCCACCGGTTCCGAGAACTACTGGTGCATCAACGACAAGGCTTCCGACGCCGACAAGAAGGCCACCGAGGACTTCCTGTCTTGGGTGATCACCTCCGACACCGGCAAGAAGGCCCTCTCTCAGGACATGGGCTTCACCACCCCGTTCAAGACCTTCGATGACGTCAAAAGCGACAACCCGCTGACCGAGACCGCCGTGGAAGACCAGAAGTCCGGCAAGACCCAGGTTTCTTGGAACTTCACCATGATGCCGTCCGAGGAGTGGAAGAACAAGGTCGGCCAGGCACTGCTCGAGTACGCGCAGGGCACCGGCAAGTGGGATGCCGTCAAGACCGCCTTCGTGGACGGCTGGGCTTCCGAATACGAGGCCTCGCACTGAGTCTCATAGAGTCCCATAGCCGATAAGTAAAAAACCGCGGCGCCCCTGCTATTTCCTTCTCCAGGGGCGCCGCTTTGTATTGCTGAGTCTCGCACAAAATCGTCCGCCGCAGAAAAGTGTGAGGCGCGCACCCGCTCAATCGCACACTGTGGGGCCATGAATCGGCGATTTTTCGCCATTCTCCACAATGTGCGATTGAGCGTTATTGTGCGGTTGCCTCACACTTTTTTATGGTGGGCTTTGCTGTGTGAGCCTACTTGACTCGGGAGGTGGAGGAGCGGACCTTCAGCTGGGCCGGGAACACGATGTAGGGTTGCTCAATCGGCTTTTCGTCGATGAGATCGAGCGTCATGCGGGCTGCCGCGCGTGCCATTTCCACCGGATCCTGGTGGATGGTGGTCAGTCCGATATCGCCGGTGTAGAGACTATCGTCGTAGCCGATCAACGAGACGTCGCCGGGCACGGAGAATCCATTGCGCTCCAGCTGGAACATAAGCGGCAAAGCGATGCCATCCTCCTGGCAGGCGATGGCGGTGGACATCTCGTCTTGGCTCATGAGTTGGTTGACCACGTCGCTGATTTCATAACGTCCATCGTCATCGACCTTGCAGACGATAACCTGTGGCTCGATGCCTTCCTTGCGGCAGCAGTCGGTGAATGAGTCGAATCGGCTTTGCACGGAGAAGCTCAGCGATACCTCGCGATTGGTGCTGATGTAGGTGATGCGGCAATGTCCGAGATTGATAAGATGGCGGGCGGCCAGCGTGGAGCCCTGCACATCGTCGATATTGACGGCGGCGGTAAAGCCGCGGGCTTCGGGCTCGACTGAATTGATGCCGACGATCGGCACGCCGACCGAAGCCAGTTGCGCGATTTCGTTGTTGTCGATATCGAAAGACGCCACAATCACGGCATCGGCGTTACGGCGTACCGGCAACATCTCGAAGAATTCCTTGCGCTCCTCGATGCTGGAAATCTGGAATACTGAAATATCGTAGCCCTGCGTGTGCAGCACCTCGTTGAACACCTCGATGACCGAGGCGGTGAACCACAGGCGGATATGGCCGCTCATCAGTACTGCGATGCGCAGGGAGCGGCCGGATTTCAGGGCTGCAGCCGAGCGGGAGAGTGAGAAATTGAGTTTGTCGGTGATGGCGAGCACGCGCTCGCGGGTTTTGGCCGACACCAGATCCGGTCTGGTGAAGGAGCGTGAGACGGTGGAGATGGAGACGCCGGCCTCGCGGGCGACATCCTGAATGCTCGTAGCCATTGCAGTCCCCTTGCGTTGAATGGAATATCGCAATATACATGCACAACTGACTCCAGTGTACATGCTGATTGATCGATCTGTGGCGATGACAACGATTGTATTACAAACGTTTGCAAAGTGTATATGACGGCGTTAGATTGGCTTTATATAGCCATTATCTCAGTTGAAAGAAGATTGCTGGAGCTGGAGAATGCTCGAGATTGAAACGCTGAAAATGACAACGTTTGACATATAGTTATTCGACGTTTACGATGAACATAGGCTTGAACGAGAACAGGCCGTGCATGTGGTTCTCGATCGGCAGGCTCGCATTGAGTTGAATTCCGCGGGCGGCGCACGATGCAGTGTCGCAACGCAGCGGACTCAAGGAGGAGGAAAAGTCATGATCAGCATGGCTGGCAAGGCGATACGCAGATGGTGGGCGCTGTTCGCGCTCCCCACATTCGCCGCATTCATCATCGGGTTCCTGGTGCCCTTCATCATGGGCATCTACTTAAGCTTCTGCGAATTCACCACCGTTACCGACGGTGAATGGGTGGGGCTTAAGAACTATGGCAAAGCGCTGAAGGACAAGGAATTCCTGCACGCGCTCGGCTTCTCCACCGTGTTCACCATCGTGACCACCATCGTGATCAACGTGATCGCCTTCGCCATCGCCTACATGCTGACCAAGGCGATCAAGGGCTCCACGCTGTTCCGCTCGGTATTTTTCATGCCGAACCTTATCGGCGGCATCATCCTGGGCTACATCTGGCTGCTGCTCCTGAACGGCGTGCTGGCCCACTGGGGCCGCGCCCTGACCTATAAGGCGTCCTACGGGTTCTGGGGCTTGGTCATCCTGGTGTGCTGGCAGCAGATCGGCTACATGATGATCATCTACATCGCCGGCCTGCAGGCCCTGCCCACCGATGTGCTGGAGGCCGCGGCCGTGGACGGCGCCAACGGACGGCAGACCATGTTCCGCATCATCATCCCGCTCATGATGCCGTCCATCACCGTGTGCTCCTTCCTGACCGTGACCAACGGTTTCAAGCTCTACGATCAGAACCTCGCATTGACCAACGGTGCGCCGAGCAACATGTCTGAAGGTCTGGCGCTGAACATCACCCGCACCTTCTACGGCCGTATGGGCTGGGAAGGCGTCGGCCAGGCGAAGGCCGTGCTGTTCTTCATCCTGGTCGCGGTCATCGCCCTGATTCAGAACAAGCTCACCACGAGCAAGGAGGTGGCAGCCTGATGAACGAGAACAAGCCTGTGAAGCATGGCGCAATATGGACCGTGCTGTTTGCCGTCGTCTCCCTGTTCTGGATTTTCCCGATCGTCCTGGTGCTGATCAACTCCTTCAAGCAGAAGGCGTACATCTCCAAGAACGCGTTCTCCCTGCCTGCCGGCAAGGCGTTCGTGGGACTTGAGAACTATGTGCGCGGCATCGAGACCACGCAGTTCTTCGCCTCCTTCGGCTGGACGCTGCTTATCACCGTCGGCTCGGTGGTGCTGATTCTGGTGTGCACCTCGATGTGCGCATGGTGGATCGTGCGCGTGAACAACTGGGCCGCGAAGCTGCTCTACACCCTGTTCCTGTTCAACATGATCGTGCCGTTCCAGATGGTGATGTTCACCCTCTCCAAGATCGCCGACATGCTGAAGCTCAATACCCCGTGGGGCCTGTGCATCGTGTACCTCGGCTTCGGTGCCGGCCTGGCCGTGTTCATCTTCACCGGCGTGATCAAGGGCATTCCGCAGGAACTTGAGGAATCCGCCATGATCGACGGCGCGTCAGTGCCGCGCATCTTCTTCCAGATCGTGGTGCCGATTATGAAGCCGTCGATTGTCTCGGTGGCTATCCTCGAAGCCATGTGGATCTGGAACGACTACCTGCTGCCGTACCTGACGCTCGACCTCGGCAAGTACAAGACCATCTCGGTCGCCGTGCAATACCTCAAGGGCGGCTACGGTTCCGTAGATATGGGCGCCATGATGGCCTGCCTGGTGCTGGCCATCATCCCCATCATCGTCTTCTATTTGGTATGCCAGAAGTATATTGTGAGCGGGGTTATGGCTGGAGCCGTCAAGGGCTGAGCTTGGCTCAGACCTGATATGGGGAGTCCAGTGGACTCCCCATAGCGTCCGCCCGAGTGAGGTGATAGCCGAACGAGGGTAGGTTTGGGTCTCGTCGTAGGCGAGTCCGTAATTGCAGGGCGGGCGCGGTCAAGGGCTGAGCCCGACAATCTGGCTCCCCTCCCTGAGGGGAGCCAAAAGCTGTACAAGGAGTAGTTGATGAACTGGCTGGCACCGGACTCGAAATTCATGCGCGCGTGGAGCGATCTTGTTGACGGCGTGTGGATCAACATTCTGATGCTGGTCACCTCTATTCCGCTCATCACCATCGGTGCAGCCCTGACCGCCGGTCATGATGCTTGCCGCCGCTCCATCGAGGGCGAGGGCAAAGGCGTAACCGCCAACTACTTCAAGTCATTCAAAGCCAACTTCATCAAAGCCGCACTGCTGTGGCTGCCGTTCTTGGTGGCGCTGATTGCACTGGTCTGGTCATGGATCGTCCTGCGGATCACGCCGCTGCTCATCATCAAATTCGCGCTGACCATCCTCTGGCTTATCGGTTTCGAATGGGTGTTCGCGCTTCAGGCACGCTTCGAAAACACCGTGGCCGGCACCTTGAAGAATGCCTTCATCTTCGGCATCTCCCACATCGCGATGACCGTGGCCCTAGTCATCGTGGATGCCGTGTTCGTGGCGCTGCTGGTGGCCAGCTGGTTCTACATGCCCGGTGGACTGTTCCTGCTGGTGATCCTTGGTTACGGCACCATGCTGATGCTCCATATCCCCGTCACCGAGCGCGTCTTCAAGCCGTATCTCGCCGATCCCGCGGATTCTCCCGATAGTATGCAGCGCTAAGCAGCTATCAGACAGTCAACGACACTGGCAGTTTATATAATCACGATTATACTAATCGTGATACGATAAACCGTAATACAATAAGAATTCATCGACGTATGGCATAGAGGGGCGGGCAGTATGACATTCATCGGACGAGAGAACGATTTACGGCAACTGCAGGAATGTTTCACTGAGCGTAAGGCACAGCTTGTGTTCGTCTACGGCCGCAGGCGCGTGGGAAAAACAGAGACGCTTATTCAACTCGCAAAAGACAAGGAAACCTTATTCTTCGCGGCGCAGAATGCCACTAAAGATGAACAGCTGGCATCATTCTCCCGTCTCATGTTCGAGGCGGGTGCCCCGGGCAAGGATTATCTGAGTCAATATCCTTCTTGGGAAAGCGCGTTAACTGAGTTAACCCGGCTGCCGGAGCCGAGCGATGGCGGCCGCAGGCTTGTGATATTCGATGAGTTTCCTTATCTGGTCAAATCTGATCCGTCATTGCCGTCAGTGCTACAGAATCTTTGGGACCACACGTTGCGTCATACAAATCTTATGATTGTGATTTGCGGCAGTGCCATGAGCTTCATCGAAAAGGAGATGTTGGGGGAAAAATCGCCGCTATATGGTCGTGCGACCGGCATCCTGAAGATGCTGCCGATGCCGTATTGGGATGCAGCGCAATTCTTCCCCAACTATAGTAGCGAGGATAAGGCGCTGGCCTACGCAATACTGGGCGGTATCCCGCGTTACCTAGAGGAATTTGACCCAGATGAGACCATAGACGCAAATGTCAAGCGGCATATTCTGAGACGCATCGCTCCGCTGTACAGCGAGGTTGAATTTTTACTGCATGAAGAGCTGCGGGAAACTGCGAAATATAACAGCGTGATACGGGCGATCGCGCTCGGCGCAACTTCGCTGAATGAGATCGCGACACACGCGATGATGGCGAACGCAACAGTATCGTCGTATCTCGCCAATCTTATGGAACTGGGGATTGTGGAACGTGAGTTCCCAGTCACGGCGAAGCCTAAGGAGCGGGCGAAAGGTTCGCGTGGGCTGTATCAGTTGAGCGACAATTTCTTCCGATTCTGGTATTCGTTTGTATTTCCGCATCGCTCGGAATTGGAGCGGGGCGATGTGGAAGGCGTATACGAGCGTCATATCAAGCCGGTATTACATGATTTTGCCGGCAAACCGTTCGAGGGTCTGTGCCGTGAATGGATGTGTCGTGAGAGTGCTGCTGGACGGTTGCCCTTCCGTGCGCGTGCGGTTGGCCGTTGGTGGGATCGTCAGGATGAGATAGACGTGATGGCCGTTGACAATGCGTCTGATGCTGCCATTGTGGGCGAGTGCAAATTCCGCAATGCGCCGGTGGACCGTTCCGTGCTGAATCTACTGCGAGACCGTGCTGCGCGAACCGGTATCGGCCGACGAACATACCTGCTGTTTTCGCTCGGTGGTTTCGATCAATCACTGGTCGACGATGCTGCGGCGTCTCAATCCGACGTTCAGCTCGTCGGCATCGATGAGCTGTTTCATGAATAAATCCCATTTGCGAGTAGCCCTCACTGAGAGCTCCTCAGTGAGAGCTACTCGCAAATGAGACTCTACTTCTTCGCCTGAGTGAGCTGGTAGGCCGCAAAGAGAATGGCGAGCCAAATCACGCCGGCGATGACGGCGACGCGGTAGCTGGCGGAGAAGCACATCAGCACCACCACCAGTGCCAGGAACGCCAATACCGCCCATGGGGTCACCTTAGCGAACGGCAGCTTGAAGTGAATCGCGTCGAGCGCTTCCTTGCCGGACTTGCCGGCCAGCTCGGAATCCTCGGGAGCGCCGCCCGCGGCGACCACCTTACGGAACTTCATTTCGGTGAACATGATCATCGTCCAGTTGAGGATGCCGGCGATGGTGGCAATCGACATCAGATAGTTGAACGCGAATTCAGGCCACACGAACACCACGACCACGGCGATGGCGGTGATCACGGCGGACGTCAGCACGCCAGCCACCGGCACGCCCTTGGCGTTGAGCTTGCCCAGATACGCGGGCGCATTGCCCTGCTTGGCCAGCGAGTACAACATGCGGGAGTTGGCGTACAGGCCGGAGTTGTAGACGCTCATCACAGCGGTCAGGCACACGAAGTTGAGGATGCCGGCGGCCGCGTGGATGCCCACGGAATCGAAGATTTGCACGAACGGGCTGGGAACATCGTCTCCGCCGATGGTGTTCCACGGTATGACGGCCATGATTACGCCGAGCGCGCCAATGTAGAACACGAGAATTCGCCAGATAATGTCATTGGTGGCGCGGGGAATCGTGCGACGAGGGTCCTCGGTTTCGCCGGCGGTGATGCCGATGAGCTCGGTGCCGCCGAAGCTGAACATCACCACGACAAGCGCCATCAACAGGCCGGTCCAGGTGCCGTCTTTGGTCTGCTCCATGAGACCGTTCGGGAAGAAGCCCCCTTCCAAGGTGAACCAGTTGGCAAAGCTCGCTTTGATGCCGGATGCGGTGGGCAGAGCGAAGATGATGACGGCCAGGCCGCCGACGATCATGGCAATCACGGCCACAATTTTGATGATGGCGAACCAGAACTCGAACTCGCCGAACTTGGAGACGCCCAGCAGATTGGCGGCGCAGATGACCACCAGGAACACAGCCGCCGACACCCAGGTCGGAATCGCCGGGAACCAGTAGTTTACGAATTTGCCCACCACGGACAGCTCCACCATCGAGACGAAGATGTAATTGAACCAGTAGTTCCAACCGGAGATGAAGCCGGCGCGCTTGGACCAGTAGCGAGTGGCGTAGTAGCTGAACGCGCCCGCCTTCGGATCCTCAACGGACATTTCGCTCAGCGCGCGCACGATCATAAAGATCGCGAGGCCGCCGACCAGGTAGGCCAGCAGAATCGAGGGGCCGGCCAGCGCGATGGATTCGCTGGAACCATAGAACAGGCCGGTTCCGATGGCGCCGCCCAGTGCAATCAGCTGGATATGACGGTTCTTCAGTGACTTGCGCAGCGTGGCCGGCACCGGCACATCGTCGGTTTCGCG
>JAIJEI010000290.1 GCA_022739095.1 Bifidobacterium sp. | reverse complement strand
CGGACTGTCACCCATTTGCCAGGCATCTGCGCCGGGATACTTCTTTTTTATTTCCTCAACCTCAACCATGAAAATTCCTTCGTTATCGTCAATGAAAAGAAAAGCTATCCCTTTTTTAACATGAGCGGTCCCAACATAATAGGCGATATCATTCTTTAGATAGTGTGGTCCGTTCTTCGCTCAAAACTGACCTTGATCGATAACTTCGGCTGGCTGGACAATGCGTCGATTCCATTCTCGATGAGCCGAATCGGCGCCATTGTCTCCCTGGGTATTGCGCTGTACTTGATTTACTCCAGCAGCAGGGCAAAAGCCGCAACGGTGGAAATCCCCCGTCGGCCAGTACCGCGGGGGGAGTTGACGATTATTCCCAGCGTTTCAGCAGCAGGCTGGCGTTAACGCCGCCAAAGCCAAAACCGTTCGACAGCGCATAACGCATCTTCTGCGGGCGGGCCTGCAGCGCCACCAGGTTCATGCCTGCCGCGTCTTCATCGGGGTGATGCAGGTTCAGCGTCGGCGGCACCATCTGGTCACGCAGGGCCTGAATGGTGAAGATGGCCTCGATCCCGCCGGCCGCGCCTAACAGATGGCCGGTGGCGGATTTCGTCGAGGTAATGGCGACCGGATGCGCGCCAAACAGCGTTTTAATCGCCGCCAGCTCACCTTTATCACCGACCTGCGTCGAGGTGGCGTGGGCGTTGATATGGTCAATCTCGTCGACGGTCACCCCGGCCTGGCGAATAGCGATCTCCATGGCCCGACGTGCGCCGTTCCCGTCTTCCGGGCCCGCGGTCAGGTGATAAGCATCTGCGCTGGTGCCGTAGCCGACCAGCTCGGCCAGCGGCGTGGCGCCGCGCGCCAGCGCGTGCTCCAGCGACTCGATCACGATAAGCCCGGCGCCTTCTCCCATCACAAAACCATCGCGGTCACGGCTGTTGGCGCTGTATCCGGTACCAAGACCACCACCATTCAGGTTCCGGCAACCAGAACCGGCGACCAATCCGATACCACGACTACCACCACCGCCGACACCGGTGCGGCCATCGCACCGTACGGTGTGGCCATTGCGTTGCTTGCCGCCGCGGGCATCGCCCTGTTCGCCGTCCGCAAGAGCACCACTCGTCGCTGACGTGACTGACATAATGGACGGTAGACGCTGAAGCATAGTTCGCGAATACCACTGAAC
>JAIJEI010000080.1 GCA_022739095.1 Bifidobacterium sp. | reverse complement strand
TCGTTCCACGCGAACAGCTCGCCTTCCGGCACGTCGAGGCCCTTCCAGCGGTGGTCGCCGTCGAACACGGAGGCGTAGTCCTTGAGGAACATCTCGCGGCTCACGGTGCCGTCGACCACGGCAGCCACCTCGGAGTTGGTGGGCCAGATATCCTTCAAGTACACGTCATTGCCGTCCGCGTCGGTGCCGAGCGGTTGGGTTTCGAAGTCGAAGCCCATCGTGCCGGCGAGCGCGTAGGCGATGACCAGCGGCGGGGAGGCCAGATAGTTCATCTTGACGTCTGGGCTGATGCGGCCTTCGAAGTTGCGGTTGCCAGAGAGCACGGCGGTGACGGTCAGGTCGTTGGCGTTGATCGCCTCGGAAATCTCGGGCAGCAGCGGGCCGGAGTTGCCGATGCAAGTGGCGCAGCCGAAGCCGACGAGCTGGTAGCCGAGTGCATCGAGGTCGTCCTGCAGACCGGCGGCCTTCAGATAGTCGGCCACGACCTGCGAGCCGGGGGCCAGCGAGGTCTTGACCCAAGGCTTGGGCTTAAGGCCCTTGGCATGTGCGTTGCGGGCGATCAGGCCGGCGGCGATCATCACGGACGGGTTGGAAGTGTTGGTGCAGGAGGTGATCGAGGCGATGGCCACGTCGCCGTTTTCGATGTCGAAATCGCCGCGGAAGTCGGTGGACACGGTCACCGGATCCTTGACGGTCTTCTCGGTCTCGTAGGCGGGAGCGGTCTTCTCGAACATCTCCTTGGCTTCGGAGAGCAGAATGCGGTCCTGCGGGCGCTTCGGGCCAGCGATGGACGGCACCACAGTACCGAGGTCGAGTTCCTCGTATTCGGAGTACTGCGGTTCCACGTAATCCGGGTCGGAGGCGTCGCCCCACAGCTTGTTGGCCTTGGCGTAGGCTTCGACCAGCGCGACCTGCTCTTCGGAGCGGCCGGTCAGGCGCAGGTAGTCGAGCGTGACGTTGTCGATCGGGAAGATGCCGCAGGTGGAGCCGAACTCGGGGCCCATGTTGCCGATGGTGGCGCGGTTGGCCAGCGGCACGGAGGCGATGCCTTCGCCGTAGAATTCCACGAACTTACCGACCACGCCGTGCTTGCGGAGCATGTCGGTGATGGTCAGGACCACGTCGGTGGCGGTAACGCCCTCCGGGATGGAGCCGGTGAGCTTGAAGCCGACCACGCGCGGCACGAGCATGGAGATCGGCTGGCCGAGCATGGCGGCCTCGGCTTCAATGCCGCCGACGCCCCAGCCGAGCACGCCCAGACCGTTTTCGGTGGTGGTGTGCGAGTCGGTGCCCACGCAGGAGTCGAGGTAGGCGAGCGTGTTGCCGTTGGCCTCGGCCTTGCTCATGACCACCTTGGCCAAGTACTCGATGTTGACCTGGTGGATAATGCCGGTTCCCGGTGGCACCACGCGGAAGTTCTTGAATGCCTGCTGACCCCAGCGCAGGAACTGGTAGCGTTCACCGTTGCGCTGGTATTCGATGTCCATGTTCTGCTGGACCGCGTCGGCGATGCCGTACTTGTCGATCTGCACAGAGTGGTCGATGATCATATCGGACTGGACCTGCGGGTTGATGACCTCCGGGTCGCCGCCGAGGTCCTTGACCGCGTCACGCATGGTGGCGAGGTCCACGATGCAGGGCACGCCGGTGAAGTCCTGCATGATCACGCGGGACGGCGTGAACTGGATCTCGTGGCTGGGTTCGGCGTTCGGATCCCAGTCGAGCAGGGTCTTGACGTGCTCGTCGGTGATGTTGGCACCGTCGATGTTACGTACCAGATTCTCGACCAGTACCTTCAGCGAGTACGGCAGATGATCGATGCCGTCGAGGTTGGCGATGTTGTAGTAATCGAAGTCCTTGCCGGCTGCCTTCAAGGTCGCCAGCTGGTCGTCGCGTAAGGACATGCTTCCTCCGAAATCATGAATCGGCTTATGATGCCGTTGATTATCCGCTACAAATGGTACGGGTACGTTACTTTGGCTCTGGCGTGTCGGCTTGAAGTGTGAGACAATTCGCCGCTATTAGATATTGAATCCGTGCTGGCGCAGTAGATTGCCCATTACTTTGCCGACCAGCGGTGCCAGCCACAAGCACAGCGTGAAAATCATGGCTGCGCCGCCCAACGCAATCAGCGTGGCCACCAACGTAGTGCCGGTAGGCAGAATCAGCGCGAAGAAGTTCGCCACGAACGGGACGAACGCGCCGATGATGCCGGCCGCCGCGAACCCCGCGACCAGTACGCCTCGCCAGCTGTTGAGCGGCCTCGCCACACGGGCCAGCACAAACACGCCCATCAAAAACAGAATAATGGCGCTGGTGGCGCGCAGAGCCGACAGGTCGGCGTCGTTGTTCACCACATCCCAGCCCATGACGTTCGGCAGAGTCCATGAGGCCAACAGCACCGACAGCGCAGTGGCGATGCCGCCCGGCAGCGCGAACGTGACCACGCGCTTCAAGAATCCCGGAATGTAGCGGCGCGTGTTCGGCGCGAGCGCCAGAATGAACGCGGGCATGCCGATGGTGAGAGCGCCGATATACGTGATATGGCGTGGCAGGTACGGGTATGGAATCTGCGTCAGCACCACGCCGAGCGAAATCAGCGCGGAGTACACGGTTTTGACGAGGAACAGACTAGCCACACGCTCCATATTGGCCATGACCTGACGGCCTCGCGCCACCACATCCGACAGATGCGAGAACTTGGAATCCACCAACACCACTTGGGCCACGGCCTTGGTGGCAGATGCCGCGTTGCCCATGGCGATGCCGAGATCCGCCTCCTTGATGGCGAGCGCGTCGTTGACGCCGTCGCCGGTCATGGCAACCACGTGGTTTTGCGTGTGCAGCGCCTGCACTATGGCCTTCTTCTGGTCAGGCAGCACGCGGCCGAGCACATCGACGTTTTCGAGTACGCGGGCCAGTTCGTTCACGTCCTCGGGCAATTCGCGCGCGTCCATCGCCACCGGCTCATGGTCGCCTGTCAGTTTCACTCTGCGGGCGATGGCACCGACCGTGACCGGATTGTCGCCGGAAATCACACGGCAGCGCACACCCTGCTCACGGAACCAGGCAAGCGTCCGTTCAGCATCCTCACGAATCTTCTCAGAGCACAACACCAACGCCACCGGCTCAGCCTGCGCATCCAGTTGCGGGTCGTCCGAGGCATTGGCTCCCTCAACTGCTCCCCTCAGTCGCCTACTGCGACGGCTCTCCTCGGAGAGGGGAGCTGCAGATCGCGCAACCAGCAACACACGGTTGCCGTCATTGGCATACTCGTTAACCTGCTGCAACACCGCCGAATAATCACCCTCAAGCGCAGAAATAATAACCTCCGGCGCTCCCATGTACCAGGTCTCGCCGGATTTACGTACCGCGCTCCATTTGCGGCCTGAGGAGAACGGGACACGAGACTCAACCGCGCCGGGCCCGTAGTCCTGGGCCTTGAGCCCTGCGAGTACGGCTTGGCCGGTGCCGTTGGGCTGCTCTTCGTTGCAGCAGTCGTAGAGGGCCTGCGTGGCCGCCTGTTCCGCAGCCGCATTGGCGGATCCGAGCATCACGAGCCGGTTGAAGGCGATGCCACCATCGGTGATCGTACCGGTTTTATCAAGGTTCAGCGCGTCCACGCGAGCCAGTGTCTCCACGGATTCGAGCTCCTGCACCAGCGTATTGTGACGGGCGAGACGCATGGCGGCCACCGCGAAGTTCAGCGAAGTCAGCAGCACCAAGCCTTCGGGAATCATGCCCACCACGCCGGCGACCGCGGAAACCACGGCTTGCCGCCATTCGCCGGTGGAGAGTGCCATGTCCCAACCGCCGACCGTATGAATCTGCGAAAGAATCAGCAGAATGCACAGCGGCACCACGAGGAAGGTCATGAATTTCAGAATCGTGTTGATGCCCTTGTTCAGGTCGGACACGGTTTTCTTGTATACCTTGGCCTGCGCGGTAAGCGTGGCGGCGTAGGAATGGCTGCCGACCGCATTGACCTTGACCAATGCCATGCCGGAGACCGCGGTGGCGCCGGAATACACCTGCTCCCCCACCTTGTGGCGCACGGTACGAGATTCGCCGGTGAGCATGGATTCGTCGAGTTCCAGTCCCCAGGTCTGGATGATCTGCCCGTCGGCCGGCACCTGTTCGCCGGCACGAATCCATAACAAGTCGTCAAGCACGATTTCGTTATGAGAAACCTCGACATCCTTGCCATCACGACGCACGAGGAATTCGGAAGACACAAGGATGGAAAGCTTATCCAGCGTGCGCTTGGCCCTGAGTTCGGTGACGATGCCGATGCCCGTGTTGATGATGATGACGAAACCGAACACCGCGTCCTTCCAGGAACCGGTGATAAGCACCAATACCATCGCGGCGAAGATGATGCCGTTGAACAGCGTGAATACGTTGGCTCGCACGATGTCTTGGACCGAGCGCGAGGTGGAGGTTTTCACCGCATTCGATTGGCCACTTTTGATACGTTGCACCACTTCTTTGGAGGTAAGACCGGTTGCTCCGATCTCAGGCATTTCCACGGCTGTTGCTGCACTCATATTCTCCAGTCTACCGTGTCTTGTTTCGCAATCCACTAAGCCCGGGTGATTCAGGGTGCTTTCTCAGCTTCAAGGGCCTGATTCGGCTCAGGAGACGGTGACTTTGATCTCGCGTTCGTGGGGTTCGTCGCGCGTGATGGTGAGCACGGCATCAGTAATAGTCATTGGCTTGGTATCGGCAGTGTCGCCAGAATCGGCACTGTTGGTGTTGAGGTGGAGGATGACGGCGTACAGCAGTTCATCTTTGGGCGCATGCTTTGGATCAATGAGAGCGACTGGGATACCGGCTTCACGCGCATTGGTCAACGTCTGGTTCCAGCTCTCCCGGTTGGCGTCGGTAACGTCGATGCCGCTGATAATCACGATCTTGACCGCGCGGGCCACGAAATCGGCAACACCCTGCTGTGCAGTGGCCGCATTCTTGTCGACGCCAGTACGAGCATCCGCGCTATCGGCACTGTTTTCGTTGGTATTGCCGGTGTCAGAAGATTCGGTTTCACCGGATACATCATCAGTTGCGTTTGCCGAGCTTGCGGATGTTTCGAGCGATGCGTAGTACACATTGAGTTTGTCATCAGACAGCGCATTGATGGCGGACTTGTCTGCGGCGGTGTCAGTCGACCCCACGAAGCCGACTGTGACATCCGTGGGATGCGTGGAATCGTGGGCGACTTCCGGCATGCTGTCTTGGGTATCGCCGACCGCCCTACCGGCCGGCGTGCAGGCAGCCAGGGACAACACAGCCGCCATGCAGGCCAGCAATCCGAGAATTCGTCGTGTCATATGCTCACCTGTCAGCGGGTAAACAGGGCCACCGTCTCAACATGGTGGGTCATCGGGTAGATGTCGAAGGCACGGATGTCTTTGAGTGCATAGCCTTCGCCGATGAGTGTCGCAGTGTCGCGTGCGAGGCTGGTGGGATCACAGGCGATGTAGATCACGCTGGATGCGCCGGCCGCGGCAATCTGACGGCAGACCTTGGCACGAGCACCGGCACGCGGCGGATCAAGCACTACGACATTCGGTTTGGCCAGATGCGCCGGCACATGGTCCAGCGTGCGCGAAACGTCACCCGCGCGGGCGTCCACGTCGTTCAGGTTCATGGCGCGCAGGTTGCGCTGAGCGTTTTTGACGGCCACACGCGCGCCTTCAACGCTGAGCATGCGGGTGCGTTCACCGGTCATTGTGGCCAGCGGCAGGGTGAATAGGCCGGAACCGGAATACAGATCCCAGATTACGGCGTCCGCCGCTGACTGCAGCTGCCCGTTGACCAGGTTGATCACGTGCGTACTGAGGGCGATCGGCGCTTGGCGATGCACTTGCCAGAAACCGTTGGCGTCAACCTGATAGTCGAAGGTCGTGCCGTTGATGGTCACCTGTTCGGTGAGCAGCTGGGAGCCGGCGCGCAGTTCGCCGTCCACAAGTACGGCGTAATTGTCATCTGCCGCCGCGGTATCGGCGATCTCGCCGCGCGGTTCGGGCACGGAAAGACGAATCTGGGAGCCGGGTTCAAAGCCGCCTTCCCACACGTGTTCGCGCTTGGCGACGTCCAGCAGCGTGCGCGTGGCAAGCGGCATGGTGTCGATGGCCACGCGGTTGTGTGTGCCGCGCCGGCGCATGGATGGCATGCCGTTGTCGTCGGCAATCATTTCGATGCGGGTACGCCAATTGAGGCCGCCGGCTTCCTTGTCGCCGGGCATACGCTCGATGGGAACGGCCACGTCGATATGGCCGAGTCGGCTCATCTGTTCGGAGACGGTGATGGCCTTCCACTTGAGCTGGCCGGGCAAAGAGACGTGCACGAGGTCCGCACCGCCCACTCCCCCGCCCATCGCCAAGGGACCGGCAAGTGGCCATGCCGGGGTGACTCGGTCTTCGGATGGTTCGAGAACCTCGACGACTTCGCCGGTCCAGAACCGGTCGTCCCGGTCGTGGGGCTCGTCAAGTTCGACTCGCACGAGTTCGTCGGGCAAGGCGAAGCGGACGAACACCACACGACCGTCGATATGGGCCACGCAGCGGCCTTGGTCGGCGTATCGTTCGATGCGAACTTCAGCTTGCATCATCGTCCTTTCCGGTTGCGCTCGGTTCGAGTTCGGCATTGTTTGCCTCGGATTCGGCATCAACAGCGACTTCAGCCTGTGTCTTCTTAGCCGCGACCTTATGCCGGTGCATCGGCGTGGCAATAATGAGGTAACTCACCCAAATCGCCAATGCCCAGAACGGAATGCCCATGAGCAGGCGGGTCACGCCGAGTGCAGCCACATGGTTGGTCAGATACAGCGGCACCTGCACCACCAGCCGCAGCAGGAACAGACCGACCCACAGGCCGGTGACAATCATATAGGCGCGTTTGAGGGCCTTGTCGTCCATCCAGTCATGGAACCATGCCTTGAAATGCTCGGTGGGCAGGCTACGAATGAATTCGACGGCCAAACCCAGTCCGGGCACGCGCGCAATCAGCGACACGGCGAGCAACGCGGCATAGCCGGCATTGGTAATGAATCCGAAGATGTAGTAATTGCGGGCCTCATGAGTCTGCCATGCCCAAATCAGGCAGATGCCTACCGCCACCAGACCAGAGACCGCGCCCATTACCGACTGACGCTGAATCAGTCGCACAATAACCTGCAATACCGCCAGCACGGCCGAAACCGCAATGGTGAGATTCAGGTTGCTCGTGGCCACGAACAGTACGACGAATACCACGCCGGGCAGCATGGATTCGATGACGCCGCGCGGGCCGCCGATGGCATCGATGACGGAGAAATCCTCACCTTCATTGCCGGCGTCGGCTAGAGCGGACAGGCCGGTGCGTTTGTTGTCTGCCAAGTCTCTTCCTATAGATCAGCGAACTTCGGAGAACATCGGGCCGCGAGACAGCGTGGTCTTCACTTCGGTCTGCTGGTCCTGGCTCAGCGGACCCTTCGGCTTGTTGTCCGGAATGTCCTTGAAGTGTTCCTTGCCGTTCTCCTCGCCGGCTTCGGCGGCGGCCTTGGCAGCCTTACGCTCAGCGGGGGCGACCGGCGGATGCATCGGGATCAGATCGCGCGGCGCCAAAGGCTCCTCGCCACGCTCGACGACGATGCCGGCGAAGAACTTGTTCAGCGCCTCGGTCTCCGGGCTGTCCGGATCGATAGCAGCCTTGCCGGAGAAGATGCCACGCAGCATCCAGCGCGGGCCGTCCACACCAACGATGCGCGTGTTCACGGTCTTGCCGCCCTTGACGTTGACCGGCAGCTTCAGTTCGGTGCCGAACACACCATCCACTTCAGAAGCGGCCTTGTTGGCTTCGAACAGGTCACCGCGAACGTCATCCCACAGTCCCAGGGTCTTGGGTGCGGCAAAGGCTTCGATCTCTAGGCTGGAGGAGCCGAAGGTGATGGTGGAACCAAGCACCTGCTGGGTGGCGCGGTTGGCCTTGATACGCAGCTGGATGCCCTGGAGGAAGGGCAGGTAGTAGGCACCCAGATCCAGATAGTCATCGTAGTCGGGCACTTCTTCATCGTTCACATCCCACGGACCGCGTTCCTCACCACGGCCCACGTATTCGCTGGATGGTTCCGCCAATACGGTTTCAGCGCTTTCCGCCTTTGCTGCGGCGTTTGCGGCCTCGGCGGCCACCTTGTCTTCATCGACAGGTTCAACGGCCGGCTCGGTTTCCTTCTTGTCCTTCTTCTTGCCGAATCCGAACAGTCCCATGATTCCTCGTTTCGTATAACGGTTGCAACCTTGCTAACACTAGCACTCAGGCTTAGAGAAAGCTGAGCATCGCGGCCGCCGGTGTCCGGTTCGATTCGTAGGGAGGCCAAAATAGTATGGCCGCATGACCATCACCATTACCACGTC
>JAIJEI010000289.1 GCA_022739095.1 Bifidobacterium sp. | reverse complement strand
ATGGTGGCGATGCCGCTCATGCGCTGGGTGAAGTTGAGGGCGATGCGCTCGGCGGTGAGCAGGTCGCGTACCGGGCCTTCCACGGTGGCGAGTATCTGGCCGCGCTGGAATCGCTCGCCGTCCTTGATGGCGGCGTTGACGGTGACGGCCGGGTTCTGCGCGGCGAAGGCTGCGGCGAACACGTCGATGCCGCTCATCACGCCGTTTTCGCGCGCGGTGAGGTGGGCCGAGCCGGTTTCGTCCGCGGGGATGGTGGTCTCGCAGGTGATGTCGCCGTAGGGCGCGTCTTCGGCGAGCGCCGCTTCGACGGCGGTGCGGATGATGTGTGATGTGAGCATGGGTCAGTCCTTGATGTAGGCGACGGAGTGGGCCCAGTCGTCGACTGGCTCGCTGTAGTCGGTGCGGGCGTGGGCGCCTCTTGACTCGGTGCGGGCGAGCGCGGCGGTGGCGGCCACATAGCCTACGGTGAGCATGTTGCGGTTCTCCAAAGCCTCAACGCTGCTTGCAGCACCATCGGCGTTCACATCAGCCTGGGCGTTGGCGGCGGCGAGGCCTTGGCCGAGTTCGGCGATGGCGGTTTTCAGTCCAGCCTCGTCGCGCAACACGCCGACGCCATGCCACATGGTGTTCTGGATGCGGGTGCGGTCCCACACCTTGCCAGCAGCAGTATCGTCAGCAGCAGCCGTAGCGGCAGGAGCGGCCGACGCGATCGGCGCATGGTCGAACACGGCACCGGTGGCGGAGTTCAGGAACGGTTCGGGTACCCAGACCGCGTCGTCACCGTCCGCGACGGCGGCCAAACCGGCGCGACGTCCGTAGACGAGTCCTTCAAGCAGCGAGTTGGAGGCAAGGCGGTTGGAGCCCATGACACCGGTACGAGCGCATTCACCGGCCGCATACAGGCCGGGAATGGAGGTCCGGGCGTTCAGATCGGTGCGAATGCCTCCCATGTAGTAGTGCGCGGCGGGTGCCACCGGGATCGGCTCCTTGCTCCAGTCGAAGCCCAGCGAACGCGTATAGGCGTCGATGGTCGGGAATCGGTGGGCCAGGAAGCTGGCCAGGTCGGGGTTCTCGCGGGCCATCGGCGAGACGTCGAGCATCACGGGCTTGCCGCCTTGCGCCTGCATCACGCGGAAGTTCTCGCGGGCCACGACGTCGCGCGGTGCGAGTTCGGCGCGCGGATCGAT
>JAIJEI010000288.1 GCA_022739095.1 Bifidobacterium sp. | reverse complement strand
CGCACGCTGGATATCATGCTCTCGAGCCAACGTCTGTGCGGCGGCATCGTCCCCACAAGCCGGCATACGCCCGCTTCCGCCGCCACCGGATTCCGTGCTATCACAGTCATATCGCATATCGCCATCATCACCGAACAAATCAAGCTGCTCATAGCGTTTGCCCGCCGCCAGTTCTTTGGGCGTGGCCACATCATCGGCAACAACCGTGAGTCGACGCACCAGCAACCGCGCATCCACAATACGCTCGTACAGCATGGTCATCGCCTCGCGAATACGTGCGGCAGACGACGTAAAATCACCCAATCCAATCGACCCCACGGCCGACTTAGGCACCCGACGACCGAAACGGTCAACGGTCACCGGCCCTTGATAGGTCTTCGCCGCGCGTTCGGCGGCACGCCTCATCGCCCGGTCTGCGCATGAATCAAGCTTCGAGGCATCGAGACTGCCAATGTCATAGCCGACCGCCAGTGTCAGCCGATTCGTCATCACCCCCTTATCGACCAGATCGAGGGCCAGCGCATCGGCCATCTCCTTGGTGATCAGCCGGGCCGTGGCATAATCGGCGGGCCCGGTGAGCACCTGCCCGCTGCTGATGCTGTGCGCACCTGGCTCATAGGATCGGATATCCGCGATTTCGCACGGCTCCCAGCCCCACGCATGGTCGATGAGCAGTTCGGCATTGACACCGAACATGCGATACAGCAGGTCTTCGTTGTAGTAATCCGAAGCACGACCCACCGAGCATCGGGCGATATCGCCCATGGTCGTCAATCCGGCGCGCTCGAGTTTTCGGGCATATCCACGCCCTACCCGCCAGAAATCCGTGAGGGGACGATGGCTCCAGAGCAGCCGGCGGTATGACATTTCGTCCAATTCGGCGATGCGCACGCCGTCGCGATCCGCGGGCATGTGCTTGGCGACGATATCCATGGCGACTTTGGCCAGATACATGTTGGAGCCGATGCCGGCAGTGGCGGTGATGCCGGTTTCATCGAGAATTTCGCGCACGATGGTTCGCGCCATGGCATGCGGCCCCATACCCAGCGAGCGCAGATATGGCGTGACGTCGATGAACACCTCGTCAATCGAGTAGACATGGATGTGCTCGGGTGCGGCGTATTTGAGGTAGATGCCATATACCTGCCCGCTGACCTCCAAATAGTGCGCCATGCGCGGCTTGGCGATGACCATCGAGGC
>JAIJEI010000287.1 GCA_022739095.1 Bifidobacterium sp. | reverse complement strand
GTTCAAGTGGCCGCAGCCACTTGCGGGCAACAAGCCCCGCATCTGGTACGGCGGCGATTACAACCCCGACCAATGGCCTGAGGAAGTGTGGGACGAAGATGTAGCCCTCATGCAGCAGGCCGGCGTCAACCTCGTCTCCGTAGCCATCTTCTCCTGGGCCAAGCTTGAGCCCGAAGAAGGCGTGTACGACTTCGATTGGCTTGACCGCGTCATCGACAAGCTCGGCAAGGCCGGCATCGCCGTCGATCTCGCCTCCGGCACCGCATCCCCGCCGATGTGGATGACCCAGTCCCACCCGGAGATCCTCTGGGTCGACTACCGTGGCGACGTCTGCCAGCCCGGTGCCCGCCAGCACTGGCGTGCCACCAGCCCGGTCTTCCTTGACTACGCGCTCAACCTGTGCCGCAAGATGGCCGAGCACTACAAGGACAACCCCTATGTGGTCTCTTGGCATGTGAGCAACGAGTACGGCTGCCACAACCGCTTCGACTATTCCGAAGACGCCGAGCGCGCCTTCCAGAAGTGGTGCGAGAAGAAGTACGGCACCATCGACGCCGTCAACGACGCTTGGGGCACCGCCTTCTGGGCGCAGCGCATGAACAATTTCTCCGAGATCATCCCGCCGCGCTTCATCGGCGATGGCAACTTCATGAACCCGGGCAAACTGCTTGACTGGAAGCGCTTCAGCTCCGACGCCCTGCTCGACTTCTACAAGGCCGAGCGCGACGCCCTGCTCGAGATCGCCCCCAAGCCGCAGACCACCAACTTCATGGTCTCCTCCGGCGGTGCCGGCATCGATTACGACAAGTGGGGTTACGACGTGGACTTCGTGTCCAACGATCACTACTTCACGCCTGGCGAAGCTCACTTCGACGAGCTGGCTTACTCGGCCTCCCTGTGCGACGGCATCGCCCGCAAGAATCCGTGGTTCCTCATGGAGCATTCCAGCTCCGCCGTCAATTGGCGCCCGATCAACTATCGCGCCGAACCCGGCGAATTGGTGCGCGACTCCCTGGCCCACCTGGCCATGGGCTCCGACGCCATCTGCTACTTCCAGTGGCGCCAGTCCAAGGCCGGTGCCGAGAAGTGGCACTCTTCGATGGTTCCTCACGCGGGCCCCGACTCCCAGATCTTCCGCGATGTGTGCGAGCTGGGTGCCGACCTCAACAAGCTTGCTGACGAGGGCCTGCTGAGCACCAAGCTGGTC
>JAIJEI010000079.1 GCA_022739095.1 Bifidobacterium sp. | reverse complement strand
GATCACACGCGTGTGATCCTGGCGGAGTCCGACTGTCCAAACCGGCATGTGTCCGATCGCGTGAACATGGTTCCAGCCGGATCGAGACCGGGAACCGATGAAGACAAGACTGGAAAGGGACACGACCATGGCATCCGATTACGTGGACGACTTCCTGCGCGACGAACGCGAGTCGTTCAAGCGCAAGGAGACGGCGGCGAAGAAGTTCGACAACCGCCTCGACAACTTCCGCAAAAGCGCGCAGGCGCTGCGCGACGCGGCGAGACAATTCGAGGAGGCGTTCCCCGGCATGAGCCGGACGATGATCGCGGACAAGCTGGCGATGACCGGAACGGAGAAGAACATCGCGTTCGATGCGAAGGGCGAACTCGTCGCCGCGCCGGCCGGAAGGAAAACCCCGCCCGCCGAATCCGAACCGGAAACCGTCGCCGAATCGGATCCGGAGACGACCGGATCCGACGTCCAGGCGGCGAACGACGAGACTGCCCCGCAGGAGCCCGCAGCCGAACCCGACACCTCGGACGACGGACGTCCCGCATGGGCGTCCGGCAACTACTGATGATCGGATGTGATGCGGGATGCGATTGATCATCGCCGAAAAGCATTCGGTCGGCCAGGCCATCGCCCAGGCGCTCGGCGGGCATGCGGAAAAGCATGACGGCTATATCGAGGTCGGTGGGGATCTGGTCACCTGGGCGCAGGGCCACCTCGTCGACCTGGCCGCGCCCGACGAATACAAGAATCACGATTGGGGAAAGTGGAGCCTCGACACGCTGCCCATCGACCCGACACCCGACTGGCAATGGAAGGTCAGCCGGGACAAGGGCGCAGACCGCCAGTACAAGGTCGTCGCGGGACTGATGCGCCGCGACGATATCGACATGCTTGTCGACGCGTGCGACCCCGACCGCGAGGGCGAGGCCATCTTCCACAGAATCGTGACGCATGCCGGCGTCTCCAAGCCGATGCGACGCCTGTGGGTCGCGAGCCTGGAAGAAGACGCCATCCGCGACGCCCTCGCGTCCATGAAGGACGAGACGGAATACCAGGGACTCGCCGACGCGGCGATGATCCGCGCGAAGGCCGACTGGCTGATCGGCATGAACGCTTCACGTGCATACAGCCTCGTCTACAACGCGAGGTTCACCGTCGGCCGCGTGCAGACGCCCACGCTCGCGATGATCGTGGACCGCGACCGGCAGATAGCCGGCCATGTCGCCCGACCGTACTGGAAGGTCGTCGCCCCGATGGGCGGATGGAAACTGGCCGGCGAACGCCTGGACAAGCGGGAGGACGCCGAGACGCTGCTGCGGATCGTCAACTCGGACGACTTCGCCTTCTCGATCTTCAAGGCCGAACGCAAGCAGCAGCACGACGCGCCGCCCCGCCTGTACGACCTGACTGGACTGCAGAAGGACATGAGCCGGCTGCACGGCCTGACCGCCGCCCGTACCCTGGCCGCGCTCCAATCGCTCTACGAGAAGCGTCTTACCACGTATCCGCGCACCGACTCGCAGTACATCACGCACGACGACCTGGACACGCTGCGCGGCCTCACCGAAGGCGACCGTCTCGTCAACGGCTTCATCGAACCGGCCGCGAAACCGGAACGGCCGCGTCTCGAACTGACCGTGAACGACGCGAAGGTCGCCGGCCACACCGCCGTCCTTCCCACCATGCAGGCCGACAAGGCGGCACTCGACGAACTCGGCGACGACGAACGCCTCGTGCTCGTCCGCGTTGCTCGCCGCATGTGGGAAGCCGTGGGCGACGACTACGTGCACGACGTGACGAACGTCGTCGCGAACATCGACCCGCATTGGTGCGAAAAGCATCCGGATGAAGGACGCCTCCTGTCCGAAGGCGAATGCCGTTTCACCAGCCGTTCCGACCAGCCCGTATCCATCGGCTGGCACGCCATCGAACATGACGGGCCACAGGAAGATCAGGACGACAATGACGAGACTGCGGGCAACATCATCCCCGCGAACCTCGTCACCGGGGTCTCCATCGCGCCCGTCCCGCAATGCGGCGCGACATTGTCCGAGGGACAGACGAAACCGCCGAAGCCGTTCAGCGAGGCGACGCTGCTCGCCGCGATGGAACACGCCAGCCGATGGGTGGAGGACAAGGAGCTCAAGGCCGCATTGGACGACGACGAATCCCACTCGGGAGGCATCGGCACGCCCGCCACCAGGGCGAACATCATCGAACAGCTCGTCCACTCCGGATACGTGGACCGTAAGGGCAAGCAGCTGCGCTCCACCGAACAGGGCCGATCCCTGATCGACGTGGTCGCCACGAAGCTCAAGGACGTGGCATTGACCGCCGGCATGGAACGACGCCTCTCGGAGGTCGAACACAACCACGCTGACCCCGCGCAGGTCGAAACGGAGTTCCGCGACCTCGCCGTGCGCATCCCGGCCGACGCGCAGACCGCCGTCCGGCAGGACCACGTGCAGACGAAGACGCGGAACACGGAATCGTTCGGCCCATGCCCACGCTGCGGCAAGCCCGTCATCAAATCGGGCAAGGTGTTCCAATGCTCCACCAACCGGCGCGAGAAACAATCCGACGGCACGTGGAAGGCCACGGAGGGATGCGGCTGGCGCGCCTGGACGACCGTAGCCGGCAAAACCGTCACCGACTCCGCCATACGTCGGCTGCTCGCCGGACAGAAGGTCAGCCTGAAGGGCTTCACCTCGAAGAAGGGCAACAAATTCGATGCCTCGCTCGTCATCGACAAGGATCGCGGCGTCATCTTCGACTTCGGCAATAAACACTAGAGAAAGGAAACTAAAATGGCCGAAACACAGCAGACCATGACCGAATTCACCTACGCGCCGGGGGAGACCAACATCACCGGCGACCGGTTCAGCCCGTCGGTGATCCTGTTCTGGCTCAAGACCAGCATCGCCGCGAGCAGCATGCGCGTGCAGTACAAGAGCCCGAACACCCTCCTGGGCGTGATCCCGCTCGGCTCGTCCACGCAGACGATCCCGTTGCGCAACATCGCGTCTGTGGACACCGACACGAAGTTCAACCTCGGCTCGTTCGTCTGGGGCGTCATCTTCCTCATCGCGGGTCTCGCCTGCATGAAGGACAGCGCACTTGTGGGGGTCCTGTTCCTCGTACTCGCCACCGCGAACCTGACGAACACGATGAGCGCGCAGCTTGACTTCGTCAACCAGGCCGGCGGCCGCAACACCGTCAAGGTGTCCATCCTGGAGAAGGACAAGCTCATGCAGCTCGCGCAGAACATCCAGCGGCTCGTCTTCGCCGATGTCGAGGGACAGCGCCACAAGGAAAGCATGGACATGGCCCAGAAGCAGTACACGGCCCAGACCAACAGCGTCCTGGTCCAGCAGCAGATGCTCGACCAGCAGCGCAAGGCCGCGGCCGACGATAATCCGCCGGCCCCGACCGAGTGACGAAACCGGGAAACGCCGGGTCCGCCCTGTCGAAAACCTTGATTATACTAAAAGTATAATCAAGGTTCGCGCAGGCGGACCCGGCTTTCTTGTATCCAGGAGGGGCCATGGCGGAAAAGGATTGGAGCGAGGCCAAGGCGTGGATGCGCGCGATGCGTGAACGCATCGGCATGACCCAGCACGACGTGGCCGTGCTCGCGAACCTCACCGTGGACATGGTCAAGAAATATGAGTCGGAGAAATACCGGATCCAACCCTCGGAGAGGATGCGGGAGATGCTCGAACACTATCTCGCCGAACACAGGCGCGCCGTCGCGGCCATCGTGGAACGGCACAGGGGGGAGGAGCGGGCCACGCTCTCGTTCTCGCGCGTCTCCAACCTGCCCGACGACATGCCCGACTGGATCAAGGCCGAGGCGTCCGTGAAACGGCATGCCGCCGCCGTGCGCGAGGCGGCCGTGCTGCTTGAGGCGGAGGGTGTCGCCGTCGACTACACCTACATGCCCGAAGAAACGGAATAGAAGAGAGAAGGAAGGCCGATCATGTTCGGACTCTATATGCTCGCGATATATCTGGGCGTCGCCGTCATCGCCGCCGGCTTCGTCGCCCTGCTCGTCGTCGTCGCGCTTGCGGTGGGACTGGTCACGCATCCCATCCGCACGCTCGCCCACGCCTGCGACGAATCGACGCGCTGAAGGACCGTGCCTGCGCACTGGACCCCCTGGACGGCGTCGAGGACATGGCGTTGGCGGATTACGACCGCGACTGGCTGGTGTGCTACACCTACAATTCGAACGCCATCGAGGGATCCACGCTGACCCTGGAGGACACGTCCCTGGTTTTGGAGGGCGAGTTCGTCCCGTCGGATTCGCCGGCACGGTACGTGTTCGCCGCGCGCGGCGTCGCGGATGGCATGGCCTACGTGCGCGAATACGCCCGGGAGGGGAGGAGACTGGATGAGGAACTGGTCCGGCGCGTCCATGAGGTGACGGCGCTGGACCTCCAGCCGTTCGCCCGTGGCACGTTCCGCCCCTACGGTTATCTGGCGAGGATCACCGCGACCCGCGTCAAGACCGCCGACCCGCTGGAGATCCGCGACGACCTGCGGGCCCTGATCGACGGGCTGGATGCGAGCGGCGCTCATCCGCTGCTCAGGGCCGCCGGCTTCCATGCGATGTTCGAGAACATCCACCCGTTCATGGACGGCAACGGGCGGACCGGCCGCCAGCTGCTCAATTTCATGCTGCTGAAGCACGGCTATCGTCCCGTGGCGATCAAGTATGACGCCAAGCGCGACTATGCCCGCAGTCTGGAGACCTGGCAGGTGGACGGCGATCCCGTGGCGTTCTGTTCCGTGTTCCTCGACTGCGTGGAACAGGCGGAACACGCGTTCATCGATCTGGTCGAGGGATTGCGTCGGAAGCCGGACGCCATTCGCAGCAAAACGGATCTGCTGGACAGGTTCGGCGACACGCTGCGGAAGAACCTTGCTCGGCAAGACGGGGATGGCAAGAGTGCCGGGATTGATCACGAGGGTCCTGGGTGCCGTATGAGCCATTAGGTCGAAAGCACCGACTTTGGAGTGGATGGGGGAAGAATAAGGTGGTCGCATACCGCCGTCAAGTGCCGTACCGTATACTCGAACGCATCCCTGAAAAGAGCGTTTTGGATTCGCATGGATCCGATTGCGGCAACATGGTCATCCATGGGGACAATCTCGAAGAATTCAAGGCCTTGCTGCCCGAATACGAAGGCAAAGTGGATTGCATCTACATCGATCCTCCATACAACACCGGCAACGTGGACGAGCTCAAAGACGTGGATCTCATGTCCGAGGAATGTCCGATACGGTTCATCATCACGGTGGAGGCGTTGAGCGAGGGCTGGGACTGCCCGTTCGCCTATGTCCTGGCAACCGTCGCGAAGTCGTCCACGAACTTTGCGGTCATCTGTATTGTCTTCTGTACGATGTCGTCCGTGTCGTCATTTTTAATGGCAGCGATGGCAAGCATGGTCGGGTGCTTGCTGCTGTTGACAGTTCTGCCCCTCGCCAGAAGCTGTTCGACCATCTCTTCGGTAAGGGGCGTACGGTGATGGATTCCGGGGGCTGAAACCGATTCCGTTATCTCGTTTTTTCGGTATTTCCGTATTCCGGTATCTTGGCATGCGTCATTTACCTATATTTTTTGGTAAATGTAGATTCCTCCGACAGGCTGAAGATATCCCTTTAGGATTTTATCCTGACGAATTTTCTCCCTGAGGATCTTATCCGAATAGTCCAGTAGATAATCAAGAGTCGCCTGATACGGTTCGAGCATGAAGACGCATCGGCTTAGCGACTCTAGGTAATGAAGCCGCTTTCTGCGTTTCCTCTCATTGGATAATGGCTGCAAACCAGGTTCGGTCATTCCGTTGCGAAAGTATTTATGCCATTTGCGTGACAATGAGGGGAACCTGATTTTAATCCATGCTCTTTGTGCCCAGGTTGGGGATACGCGTGCCGCCGGAAGCGTTATGAAGCATTCATCGTAGAATATGAAATTCTTATATATGGCTTCCCATATCGGCATACGTCCTTCAGCGTCTTTCATGGTCTGATTGACTCGTTCGGCCCATTTGCGGAACTTCTCATATGCCGAGGAGGCCAACCCGAGGAAGAAACCAAACAGTGCACTGAAGAAATTCTGGAAAACCGGATTCGATTCACTTGGAATCAAGAAAATGGCAATCAGGCAAATGGCACTCAGCCCGACGGCAATCGCAGCCGGTCTAATGCGGCGGATCCGTCGTCTATAGAAATCCGGATTCATATTCAGCAACTTGCCCAAGTCGTTAATCAAACATCCCGAAGCGGACTCAGGATACACCTTTATATCGCTGGCTGAATCCGCGGTCTGTTTTCCGCCATCGGTGTCATGTCTATCGAAAGCGTCCATGCCGAATACTGTCTTGTATGAGATGGGATTCTCCTTACCGATAAATAAGCGAAACCATCATACATAACTTTCTGATTGACGCTCATTCCGTCCGAAACGATATAAGCAGTCTCAAAACGCGATCACCATCGGTTCGCGGGTCTTCTCGTTCATCAGTTTCTCCTTGTTCCGATATTTCGTTATTTACCGGTTCTGGTATCCATCCGGCGTCCCTGCCCGTCGTGCGGGCACCATCCGTTTTAGTGTTGTGGCAGTGTGTGTCGCAACACTTAAACAGTCGGGAACCCATGGTCCGATCCGCTGGTTTCGGTATTCCGGTATCCGATCGGATGCGGGCGTTGCCTTACGCCCACGCCCCTCTAAGTGTCGCGGCTGTGGATGCCATAACACTTAAACGTGCGGGGCATGACGGCTTGTTCCGTTTTCCTTCCGGTCCTTACCGGTATCGGTTTTTAAATATTTCGGTTTTTCGGTAAAACGGTGTCCGGGTCCGTCGGTATTCCGGTATCCCGTTCCAGCAGGATCTTCCTAAGCCTTTCCACCTCGTCCCGGAGCTTGCCGATCTGACGCTCCTTCTGGGCGATGACGGTGCGGATCGCTTCCGGATCGTCCGACGGCAGGTAGCGGTAGGCGAGCAGCTCCGCGGTTTCTCGGCGGTGCTCCCTGACGACACAGCTGGTAGCTGTTCACCGCGACGGTGAGGCTGGTGTGGCCGAGGTCGTCCATCGTCTCGCGTATGGTTCCTCCCTCGAGGACGAGCATGGTGGCGTGCCTGACGTGTCATGCGTGGCATCTGGCGAAAGGATTGCGACTGGAATGGAGGACTTTAGGAGCGGAATCAGGCGCGGCTCCGTCTAAGGGCCGTCGGTTTTGCTAGAATCTAAAGAGAAAAGGAGGTGCAATGTTCGGAACGATATCTGAATCTGAGATGCGCCGCCGCACGGAGAACGTCGGACTGTCGGTGCAGTCCGTGCGGCTGGAAGGCGGTGACGTGACGAGGGCCTTCATACGCGATGCCGGAGAATATGCGCGGGGGAGCATCGGCAGCGCCGAGCTTCTTTCCCGCACCCGTCGCCGTTACGGATTGGAGTGACGATGGCGCGTGTCTTCGATCCCTACCTGATTCCAGGAACGAACGTGCTGCGGAACCTTGTGGGCGTCACGGACGAGGATGCGCTGGCGGCTGCGGAGAACGATCTCTGCTCCGCCCGCGCCGCCATTCTGAGAGAGAATCTCCCCCCTGCGGAGGGGACGCTGGAACAGCTTCGCCGCATACACCGGTTCCTCTTCCAGGACGTGTACGACTGGGCGGGGGAGATACGAACCATCGACATGGGCAAGGGCGAGGGGCTTCCCTTCCAACCGTTGGAGCTGTTTAGCACAGGGGTGCATTACTCCGAGGGGGTGCTTCGCGGTGACGATCTTCTCAAAGGCCTCGGTCATGAAGAATTCGTGAAGCGTCTGAGCGTCAGCTACAACAACTTCAACATCCTTCACCCGTTCCGTGAGGGCAACGGGCGGACGCAACGCATTTTCTGGGAGATCATCGCGCGCGAGGCCGGCTGGCATTTTGATTGGGGACTCATCGACAAAAGGACGAACGATCAAGCCTCGATCGCGGGGATGCAACGAAACGACCTGCGTCCCCTTGAGGAGATGTTCGGGAGAATCGTCAAGCCGTTGTCCGAACCGTTGACCATGTCGAATGATCTGGCCCATCTTGGTGAGTATGCGCAACCGGCGAACAAGGCATACGACATGTCTCCCGCACAGAGACAACATGTGTACGAGCATTACTCCTATCAGCGTGCCATCGTTCCTCCAGGGCAGGAAAAGCCGAAACTCAGGCACAGGTCGAGATGATTTTCGGATAACGCCTCACGTATCTAAGTGTTGCGGCGGCAGATGCCGCAACGCTTAGATGCGTGGGCCTGTTCCGTCTAATGCCGTTTTTACCGGTTTTGGTTTTTCATTATTTCGGTTTTTCGGTTTTGTGGGTATGCCTATCCGGCCTGGTTTCGTTCCCTTCCGTCGTCTTCGAGCTCTTCCAGTCTTCTCCGGAGTCCGGCGACGGTCTGCCGCAGCTGGTCGATTTCCTCCTCCTTCTGGGCTATTTGCGCCTTGATGCCGGCCGGGTCCTCGGCGGGGAGG
>JAIJEI010000286.1 GCA_022739095.1 Bifidobacterium sp. | reverse complement strand
GCGACTACCCCTCAGTCTCGCTACGCGAGACAGCTCCCCTGACAAGGAGAGCTGAGAAAGTTCAGCCGAGCTTGGCGAGTTCTTCGGGGGTGAGTTCGAGCTGGTCGGCCTTGAGGGAGTCAAGGATGGTCTCAGGGTGGTGTGCGCCGGGGATCACGAACATGTGGTCGCCCTTGGCGAGCTCCCACGCCAGCACGACCTGCTGGTAGCTCACACCGTGGGCTGCGGCAACCTCGCGGAACGGGTCGAACTTGGTCTCATCGTAGGGGTGACGGTAGCCGCCGAGCGGGCTCCAGCACACGAAGGCCAGACCGACCTTGGCGCAGTAGTCGAGCGTGTCCTGGGTCTCCAGATGAATCGGCGAGTACTGGTTTTGCACGGCCATGAGCTTGTCGCCCAGAATGCCGCGCGCGATGTCGATTTGCTCGATGGAGGCGTTGGAGATGCCGGCCTCCTGCGCCACACCCTCGTCCACCAGCTGCTTGATGGCTTCGACGGACTCATTGTACGGCACCTTCGGGTCCGGGCGGTGGAAGTACAGCAGGTCGATGGTGTCCACGCCGAGAGCCAGAGCGCTCTCCTTGCCTCGACGAATCAGATTCTCCGGGCGACCGTCCACATCCCACGTGGGGCGGCCGTCGGTGAAGTTGCGGAAGTGGCCCACTTTGGTGGCCACCAGCATCTCGTCCTTCGGCCCCTTCCAGGACTCAAGGGCCTCGCGCACCAGCTTTTCACCGGTCTGTTCTTCGCCGCCGGAGCAGTAGTAGGCCCAAGCGGTGTCGATGTGACGGCAGCCGGCGTCCAGCGAGGCATGCAGAGTCTCGATGCCGACCTCGTGACCGCGATTGTTTTCGATGGTCAGCGGCATTTCGCCGTGGCCGATGGCGGTGGTGGAGAACGGTCCGAGGTTACGGAACAATGCCATGGTGATTCCCTTCGTGAAACTTATGGAAACTCGATATCCACAATCAAGCCTAAGCATCCCGTTGGATTTCACACTCTCGGCCTGCCCGCACAATCAATCTATGAAATTTCCGCAACTTCACGGAATAGAAAACGCAACTTACTCATACCCAGTTCAGCGAAAACGAGGGGCCGGAACCCCATGGATTCCGGCTGTTCCGCTGATAGATCAGTGGCCTCGTCTGAGACTCATTCCCAGCAATACCAGTGCGGCAATGATGATGGCCGTCGACCATCCCTGCCCAACTTGGTTGGCCAGGGC
>JAIJEI010000285.1 GCA_022739095.1 Bifidobacterium sp. | reverse complement strand
CGAATCAGCTACAGCCCACGACTATCGAGCGCATCGGCCAGCTCGTCGGACTGCTTCAGGATAAGCACCAGCAGAGGCACCGCCCATGCGGTCACGCCACCGTGACCTCCACGGGCCTGATTCGCTTCCCGCACAATTCGCACATTGCGATTAATCAGTGGAATTGCCGAGATGGTCAATGCACACAGTAGCCCAATGCGGTCTGGGTTGACGCCGAATCGGCGCAATGGCCGCAATGCCGCCAGCACGGTATCCAACATGTCTTCAGTGCGGGTGGTGAGCGTTACAAGATTTGCAATCATGACCAGTTCAAGGACACGTACCGCATTGAACGCCGTGGTTTGCCACGGCACAAAGAACACCTGCACCACCACGGTGAATGCCACCACCCACCACGCGCTCCACAATTGACGAGCAAAAACGCGCGGGCCAAGGCCGGACATGACATACCATATTGCGCATAACGCACCGCAGACGGCTATCACCCACCACGATAGATGCGGAATCACCAGTACTGTTGCCACCACCAGTGACACGATGAGTTTCACTGCGGCAGGGCATCTATGCAGTACGCTATCGCCTGCAATATACAGTGAAATCAAAGGGATGCCTCGGCTTCTTCGTTGTTCGTAACACCGCAGTCGGCAAGATATCGCGCGATAACGTGGCGGGGGTCGCCGGTTTCGAGAATGTGCCCATCGGCAAAGCGGACCGCCATATCGCAGCGTGCGGCAAGCCGAAGATTATGGGTGGAAACAATCAGCGGGCAGGCGATATCGTGTATCAGCAGGTTTTCGATGCGCGTCGCATTGGGCAAATCGAGCATGGTGGTCGGCTCGTCGGCAAGTACCAGCTCTGGGTTGCGCATGAGCACGGCGGCAAGGGCCAGCATTTGCTTCTGCCCGCCAGACAGGCTGTGCGCCGGAGTACCAGCGTGAGGCGTTAGGCCGAATGATTGCAGCTGACGGTCAACCAGTGCCGAAGACTCGGATTTGCTCAGCCCCATGCCCCGCAGCGAAAAGGCCACGTCTTCAGCTGGTGTAGGCATGATGATTTGCGTGTCAGGATCGGTGAACACGAACCCCACTTTGCGATGCAGCTGCTTGGCTTGCCGTGTGGGGTCGAAGCCCATGACACGTATGGTGCCCGATGTGGGCTTGGCCAGACCGTCGATCAGACGGAGAAAAGTGGATTTACCTGAGCCGTTGACGCCAATGACGGCAAT
>JAIJEI010000078.1 GCA_022739095.1 Bifidobacterium sp. | reverse complement strand
CGAGTTCCACGGACTCGCCGCGCTTGCGCTGGGATTCCTTGACGATATCGGTGTGTTCACGGATGAATTGAATATCAAGCATGGGCACCAGACTAGCCGCGTAAGCAGACACTGACAATGGCCGAATGCGCGGGAGTCACGCGCAAGTCACGCGGAAATCACAGGGGAGCCCGGGAAAGTCCGCGGACGGGTCCACCCGGCCAATTTCGGTAGATGAGACGCAATTGAATCATAATCGCATGCAACGAGGCTTTTGCGTGCAGGAACTGTTCATGTACGGGTCGAAAACGTCGAAGTTCCTGCGATTCACGCTAACAATAGGAACCATGCTCCAACCTGCACTCACCGTGTCTCTCGTCGTTGCCGCGATTGTTATCGTCGCGATGCTCATTGCCGTCATCGTCATTGCCTTACGCGCGCAACGCCGCCGCAGACTGGCTCAGACGCTGGAGAAGCGCCGGGACGACGAGGTGCAGTACGCCTTCATCGTGAATCCGTCCAAACCGCAGGCCGAAGCCCGCCGGCTGCATATCCAGAGGTTCTGCGAGGCCAAGGGGCTCAATCGCATCCGCTTCTACGACACCCAGCTTGACAAGGATGGCAGGGTTTGCGCGCTTGAGGCGCTGGAGGACGGCGCCGACGTGGTGATCGCGGTCGGCGGCGACGGCACGGTGCGCACGGTGGCGAGCGCCGTCTCCGGCACCGGCCATGCGCTGGGCATTATCCCCATCGGCACCGGCAACCTGTTTGCCCGAAATATGGGCGTTCCCGTGGACGATATCGACGCCGCGCTGACCGTGGCCACCTCCCACGGCTCCCGCTTGGTGGATATGGGTCGTCTTACTTTGCTTGATCATCCGGAAGACGATCATGGCCACGCCTTCCTGATCATCGCCGGCATCGGATTCGATGCGGCCATGATCGACGACACCAATCCGGAGCTCAAGGCGAATATCAGCTGGCTCGCCTACTTCGTGGGCGGCGTGAAGAACCTGTTCGCGCCGAAGTTCCGCGGCACGCTGACAGTCACCAGCGCCGACGGCTCGACCCACACCATCAAGAATCTCGATTTCCGCACGGTGATGGCCGGCAACTGCGGCCAGATTCCCGTGTTCTCGCTGATGCCGGCGGCTTCCTATGACGACGGCCTGCTGGACTTCGAAATCATCGACACCACCGGCGGCATCCTCGGCTGGGCCAACCTGTTCGGCGACGTGGTGCATCAGACGATCATCGGCAAGCCCGAACAGAACCCGCTGTCCACGAATTCGACCATCGAGCAGGTCCAGGGTGTCAGTGCCGAAATCACAATGGAAAAGCCAGCCAAAGCGCAGGTGGACGGCGACATGCTGCCGGAAACCCGCCACATCCGTTTCTCGGTGGATCATCGCGCGCTGATTGTGCGCGTACCCGACGCCTCCGCGCTGGAAAAGACCGCGCAGGCCGCTGCTTCAAACGCCACCTCGGATTTCGCCGAAATGACCGGCACGCTTGAGCCGATCCGCTGATTTCACCGATTCGCTAGGATGCGTGGCCGGTGACCCGGGCGACATGCATCGCCAGATAGGCGGTTTCGTCGTCGCTGATATCCGTGTCGAGCCGCAGCTCCAGTAGGGAGGCGATGGTTCGCGCGCATCGCAGCGCAGCGGGGTAGGACTCACAGATCACCTTCATCACCGGTGCCGGCTCGTCCGTCAGTTGCTGGTGCTGGTGGATGCGCACGAACAGGTAGCGCAGGTGGGTGATGAACCGGCCCACGTTCACGGAGCTGCGGTCCAGGGTGATACCGTAGCTGTGGTCGATGATGTCGAGCAGTTGCTGGATCACGCCCGTCATCGTGTACGTATAGGACAAATCGCCTGTGGCGAAGCCGGCGTTGACCAGGTGCATGGCGAGTGCGGTGGCCTCGCCGGCCGGCAGCGCGACGTCGAGCCGCGCGTTGAGCAAGGCAAGCATCGCACGCCCCTGCGCGTATTCCTGCGGGTACAGGTTGCTCACCTCGCCGAGTAATGGGTAGGTGACGTCGATGCCGCGCCGCAACCGCTCCACCGCATTCGCCACGTGGTCCGATAAGGCCATGACCAGCGTGGTGCTGCCGGTCTCACGCTCCCCCAGTCCGGCTTCCTGCATGGATTCGACGACCACGCGGATGATTTCGGGCGGGATATCCGCCAGCATCTGTGCTAGGTGGTCCGGGTCACGTCCGTCCGCCGGCACGAAGGTACGTACGATTTTCGACTCGTCGACCGCATGCCCCGGCTTGGCCTGGAACCCCAGTCCGCGCCCGGTGAGAATCACCTCACCGCCGTCGCCGTCTTTGGCGAGCACGACGTTGTTGTTGAACACTCGCAGTATTTCCATGACATCCTTTCGCGACGTCATTGTTCCACATCGATGATCGGACTGCCGGCTGATACGGTTTTGCAGTCGCCGCCGTCACCGCCGTCGTTGTCGCCGCTATCGTCGCCGATCAACGGCGTGACCATGGTCAGTTCAGCGGCGTTGACCACCGTCACCACCACCACAACGCTGTGCCCAGCCGCCGCGACTTTACCGAAATCCACGGTGGCCAGTGGCTCTCCCGCCGCGATCCGCTCGCCTTTGCCCACGGCCACGACGAATCCCTCGCCATCCATATCGACGGTGTCAATGCCGACATGAACCAGCACTTCGATGCCGTCATCGGTTTTAATGCCGAAGGCGTGGCCGGTTCGGGCCACGGTTTTCAGCGTGCCACTGACCGGTGCTAGCACGGCTGTCTCGCCGACCGTCTCCGGCATGACGCCTACGCCCTCCCCCAAGGCGCGGGAGGCGAACACCGGATCGCCAGTCGCTTCCAGATTCATCAGCCGGCCGGCGACCGGCGACAGGATGGCGTTGGAGCCAGGAGTCCGATCGGAGGCGGGCCGCGATGGGGAATCTTCCGCAGACTCCGCATCCGACGATGTCGCGCCAATCCCCTTCACCGCATCCTGCGGGCGTACGTTCTCATCTGCCGAGACCATCTGTGCCTCCGTGGCGCGCGACGGCGTGTGGTACCCGAACAGAACCGTCAACACCATCGCCATTACAAACGCAACGGCGATGGACAGCGCGTACACCCACATCCGGTCAAACACCGGAATCGTCAGCAACGAGTAGAAGGCGAACGCCGTGGTCGTGACGCCCCGGACCATCTGACCGGACGGCAGCACGGACGGGAACAGCCAACCAAGCACCGCGCTGGTCACGCCACCGGCCGCGCAGCCGGCGAGCAGCCAGCGGTAGACGCGGCGGTGATGCAGATGGATGCCGTACAGGCTCAGTTCCGAAACACCACCCAGCAATCCCGCGAGCAACGCCCCCACCGCGGTCTGCCGCATGGCCGAATCCTTGCCGCGTACGGCCAGCACGAGTACGCCGGCGGTGGCGCCGAAGCAGGCGAAGTTCCACACGCCCATCGGACCTTGGACGAAGTCGTAGCCGAGCGCCTGAATGTTCATCAGCATCAGGGCGTTCAGCGGCCAGTGCAGGCCGAGCGGCACAAGGAACGGGTAGAGCATCGGAATGACGAGCGCGAATAGGAACGGCACGTGCGCGTTAAGCCATGCCGTGGCCGCTCCCAGCCCACCGCCGAGCCATATTCCCAGAGGCCCGATGACCAGTATGGTGAGCGCAAAAACGACGACCAGTGAGAGGAATGGCACGAACACCAGCTGTACGCTGTCGGGAATAACGCGCTTCAGCCCGTGGTAGACCACGGCGAGCACGGCGGCCATGAGCAATGGTACGAAGACGTTGCCGCTGTAGTCGTTGAGTTGAATCGGTATGCCGAACGCCGACACGGTGCAGGTTTCGGTGCCGAATGTGGCGTTGGCCGAGCATTGAATCGCCCCGGAGAGGGCACTGGATACGGACGTTCCGGACGTCCCGGACGTTCCGGACATCACGCCAGTAAACTGCGGGGTCATAAGCGCGGCCATAATCGCGCCGCCGAGCCAGGGGTCGACGTCCAGTTTCTTGGCCGCATTGTAGGCGATCATAATCGGCAGAACAGTAAACACACCCTCCCAAATCACCTTGAGTAGTATCCAGCCGGCGGAGGTCTCGCCGTCAGGCACGATGCCGAGTGCAACGATTACGTTGACGATGGCGATGACCAGCGAGGCACCGAGCAGTACGCCCAGAATCGGGCGGAACGAGTCAGACAGGTAGTCGAAAAACGCGGCGGACCAGGCGCGGGAGGCACTGCCCCACTCGCGGACGGTACGAGGTGCGAAGTGACGGGATGCATTGGATGGGCCGCGACTTTGTTCGGCATCGGTGGCGGTATCGTGCGATGGCGCGGCATCGTCGGAAAGGTTCGGCGCGAATTGCGTGGGTTGGGTGGATTGCGCGGGCCGGGCTGGCTGCGTGGGCTGCATTGACTGAGTGGGTTGCGTTGACTGCGACGCTACCTGCGTCACTGCCGACGGCAATTGCGCTGCCGGCATCGATCGCGCCGTCTGCAACCGAACGATCTGCTCGTACACCGAGGCGACCGCGCCACCGATGATGACCTGATAACGATTGCCGGTTCGCGGGAATGCGCCGAGGACTCCGGGGATGGATTCGAGGCCGTGTTGGCTGACTCGGCCGGCGTCGTCCAGTTCGAAGTGCAGTCGCATGGCGCAATGGGTCAGGCTGGTAATGTTCGCGGGGCCGCCGACGGCATCGACGATGCGCGCCGCAGTAACTGCAGGCGTTGCGTTCGATGCGTTCGCCACGGTTCCTCCTTGTTTCCGTATGCCACTGTGTTCCATTATCGGCGCTGGGTGCCCCAAAAGCACGGCAATGCCGGCAAAGCATCGCGGAACGGCAACTATGCGCTATGGTGCTCCGCGATGGCGTCCCGTCATAATGTTCCGCAATGACGTTCCGCCGCACCCGTTCTCCGTATTTGCCGCAGCGCCCATTCCGACATCATTCCACCATGCAGAATCCTGCAATCGTTGTCAAAAATCATCGTTTTTTATCGTTCATTCGGAGTGTCGCGACCGCGGAAGTCGTATTCTATCTTTCACACACGTTGCATAGCAGGGTTGTTACTCAAAACGAGGCAAGACCTGGAGCGACGTGGAATTTGCGTATCTTGATATGCGAATTCCACGTTGTTCCAGGTCTTTTTTGTTTTTCGGGCGGCTTCAGGCAATCGAAGCCTGACCTTGCGTGCGGCAGAGGGGCCACGCGGCAGGCGCGGCCCGTCAATGGCGAAAGGACAAGGCAATGACGACGGCAACGGCATCACCCGTATCGAAGCAGACGGCATCCGCAGCGCAGGAAACCAGCGCAACCGGCGCGGCGGCCAACGCAATCGAAACCATCGAAACCGGCGTGGCCGGAGTGGCGGGCGCGGCCACAAACGCGGCAGCCAACGCAATCGAGGACCTCGAAGCCGCCGAATCACGCGGCTTCTCCACGCGCTTCCCTCTTAATAGCGCATTCATCTTCACCTTCGGCGCGCTCGGCGGCATGCTGTTCGGCTTCGACACCGGCATTATCTCCGGCGCCTCCCCGCTTATCGAATCGGACTTCGGTCTGAGCGTCTCCCAGACCGGCTTCATCACCTCCTCGGTGCTGATCGGCTCGTGCGCAGGCGCGCTGTCGATCGGCGCACTGTCCGACCGGTTCGGCCGCAAGAAGCTGCTCATCGTCTCCGCACTGCTGTTCCTGCTCGGCTCAGGCCTATGCGCCTCCTCCACCGGATTCGCGATGATGGTGTGCGCCCGCATCATCCTGGGTCTCGCCGTCGGCGCGGCCTCCGCCCTAACCCCGGCGTACTTGGCCGAACTGGCGCCGAAGGAGCGTCGTGGCTCACTGTCCACGCTGTTCCAGCTCATGGTCACCTTCGGCATCCTGCTGGCCTACGCCTCCAACCTCGGATTCCTGAACCATAACCTCTTCGGCATCCGCGACTGGCGCTGGATGCTTGGTTCGGCGCTGGTACCGGCCGCCTTGTTGCTGCTTGGCGGCCTGCTGCTGCCCGAATCCCCGCGTTATCTGGTGAACAAGGGCGACACCCGCAACGCCTTCAAAGTACTCACGCTGATTCGCAAGGACGTGGACCAGACCCAGGTGCAGCTTGAGCTGGACGAGATCGAGGCCGTGGCCGCGCAGGACACTAAGGGCGGCATGCGCGAGCTGTTCCGCATCGCCCGTCCGGCGCTGGTGGCCGCCATCGGCATCATGCTCTTCCAGCAGCTCGTGGGCATCAACTCAGTGATCTACTTCCTGCCGCAGGTGTTCATCAAAGGCTTCGGCTTCCCTGAAGGCGACGCAATCTGGGTGTCGGTAGGCATCGGCGTGGTGAACTTCGTGAGCACCATCGTGGCCACGCTCATCATGGATCGTTTCCCGCGCAAGGGCATGCTGATCTTCGGCTCCATCGTGATGAACGTTTCGCTCGCGGCGCTCGCCGTGATGAACTTCGTGGACGACGTGGCCGTGCTGGCCGTGCCGACGATGATTCTCATCGCCTTCTATATCCTCGGCTTTGCGATTTCGTGGGGCCCGATCGCCTGGGTGCTTATCGGCGAGATCTTCCCGCTGAGCGTGCGCGGCATCGGCTCATCCTTCGGCTCGGCGGCGAACTGGCTGGGCAACTTCATCGTCTCCCAGTTCTTCCTCGTGCTGCTCGATGCGTTCGGCAACAATGTGGGCGGCCCGTTCGCGATTTTCGGCGTGTTCTCGGCCTTGTCCATCCCGTTCGTGCTGCGCCTGGTGCCCGAGACCAGGGGCAAGTCGCTGGAGGAAATCGAGGAGGAAATGACTAGGCGCTAGACAACCGGCACACGATTCGCACAAAAGTTGACAACTCTTAACATAACCGTACCCAAAGTGGCGAAAAACGTGGCAGAATAGGGAGCATGGTAGCAAACAATGCGGGTCAGCCCGCCACCCCAGCAGATCTGATTAATGTCGATGAGGTTATCAGCAAGTACTATGACCTCGTCCCCGATCCGGAAGTTCCCGAGCAGCGTGTCATCTTCGGCACCTCCGGTCACCGCGGATCGTCCCTGAAGACCTCGTTCAACGAGGCCCACATCATCGCCATCTCCCAGGCCATCGCCGAATACCGCAAGAAGGCCGGCGTTACCGGCCCGCTGTACCTCGGCTCCGACACCCACGCGCTGTCCGGCCCGGCCAAGAAGACCGCCATCGAGGTGCTCGTCGCCAACGGCGTGCACGTGCGCGTCGACTCCCGTGACGACTTCGTGCCCACCCCGGTGGTCTCCCAGGCCATCCTGACCCACAACCGTGCGGCCGACGGCACCCAGCGCTTCGAGGGCGAGGGTCTGGCCGACGGCATCGTCGTCACGCCGTCCCACAACCCGCCCACCGACGGCGGCTTCAAGTACGACCCCGTCACCGGCGGCCCGGCCCCGGCCGAGACCACCAACGCCATCGCCGCTCGCGCCAACGAGCTGCTCGGCGACTTCAAGTCCATCAAGCGCGTGCCCTACGAGGAGGCCATCAAGTCCGAGTACGTCGAGGGCTTCGACTTCCGCGAGCACTACGTGGACGACCTGGAGAACGTCATCGACTTCGACGTGATCCGCAACTCCGGCGTGCGTCTGGGCATCGATCCGCTCGGCGGCGCTTCCGTGAACTACTGGCCGCTCATCAACGAGAAGTACGGCCTGAACATCGGCGTGGTGCGTCCTGAGGTCGACCCGACCTGGCGCTTCATGACCATCGACCACGACGGCAAGATCCGCATGGACCCGTCTTCCCCGTACGCCATGAAGGGCCTGGTCGACGAGCTCAACGCCGGCGCTTGGGACAAGTACGACCTGGTCGGCGGCACCGACCCGGACGCCGACCGTCACGGCATCGTCTGCCCGAACTGGGGCGTGATGAACCCGAACCACTACATCGCCGTGTGCGTGGAGTACCTGTTCGGCGGCAGCCGTCCGGGCTGGCCTGAGGGCGCAGCCGTGGGCAAGACGCTGGTCTCCTCTTCCCTGATCGACCGCGTGGCCGCATCGATCAACGCGAAGGTCATCGAAGTGCCGGTGGGCTTCAAGTGGTTCGTGGACCCGCTGTTCAGCGGCGAGGTCGCCTTCGGCGGCGAGGAGAGCTCCGGCATGAGCTTCCTGCGCAAGGACGGCCGCGTGTGGACCACCGATAAGGATGGTCTGATCCCCGACCTGCTGGCCGCTGAGATCACCGCCAAGACCGGCAAGAACCCGGCCCAGCTGCACCAAGAGCAGGTCGAGCGCTTCGGCGAGTCTTGGTACAAGCGCGTCGACACCCCGACCACGCTGGAGCAGAAGGCCAAGTTCGCGGCACTGTCCGGCGACGACGTGACCGCCTCCACCCTGGCTGGCGAAGACATCACCGCCAAGCTGACCGAGACACCGGGCAACCACGCCAAGATCGGCGGTCTGAAGGTCACCACCAAGGACAACTGGTTCGCCGCCCGCCCCTCCGGCACCGAGAACATCTACAAGGTGTACGCCGAGTCCTTCGTCTCCCCCGAGGCTCTGGACAAGGTGCTCGACGAGGCCACCGTCGTGGTCGACAAGGCCCTGAGCGAGTGAAATCGCTGCGTTAGTCGCGTTCAC
>JAIJEI010000284.1 GCA_022739095.1 Bifidobacterium sp. | reverse complement strand
TTATAAGCGCGATAAATCTGTTCGAGCAGAATCACGCGCATGAGCTGATGGGGGAACGTCATCTTCGAAAAGCTCAGCTTGTAATCGGCGCGTTTGAGCACCGCCTCGTCAAGGCCAATGGATCCGCCGATCACCAACTGGATATGGCTGACCCCTTGGATGCCGAGCTGGCTGACTTTCGCGGCCAGACCTTCGGAGGAAAGCATCTGGCCGTCGATGGCCAAGGCGATCACGAACGCGCCCGGTTTCAGATGCTTGGTGATGCGCTCGCCCTCCTTGGCCCGAATCTGACGTTCCACGCCCGCGGAGGCGTGTTCGGGCGTCTTCTCATCCGCCACCTCGATGATGTTGAGCTTGCAGTAGCGCGAGAGTCGCTTGGAATATTCGGCGATGGCGTCGGTCAGATACCGTTCCTTGATCCGGCCGACGCAGACGATGTCGATGTTCATGTGTCAGTCGATGACGCCGTAGAGACGATCGCCGGCATCGCCCAGACCCGGCACGATGTAGCACTTGTCATTGAGCTTCTCGTCCACCGCGCACACCACGACCTTGAATTCGATGGACGGGTCGATGTGCTCCTCGACGTACTTGATGCCTTCAGGCGCCGCGATGATGTTGATGGCGGTGACGTCCTTGGCGCCGCGCTCAGCCAGATAGTGGGTGGCGGCGACCAGGGTGCCGCCGGTGGCGAGCATCGGATCGATCAGGAAGCACTGGCGGCCGGACAGATCATCGGGCAGGCGGTTCGCATACGTCACCTGCTGGGTGGGATGCTCCTCGTCGCGCTTCATGCCAAGGAAGCCGACTTCGGCGGTGGGCATGAGGCGGGTCATGCCGTCGAGCATGCCGAGGCCCGCGCGCAGCACCGGCACGATGATCGGACGGGGTTCGGCCAGTTTCTTGCCGGTCATCGGGGCGACCGGCGTCTCGATCGGCGCGGCCACGACGCTCAGGTTGCGCGTGGCCTCGTAGGCTTCAAGCATCACAAGCTCGGAGACGAGCTCGCGGAAAATGGAGGAAGGGGTGTTCTTGTCGCGCAGCACGGTGAGCTTGTGCTCAACCAGCGGGTGATTCAAAACGTGAAGTTCCATGACTCCCAGCCTAGCCCATGATTCCCGGCCTGACGAACCGGGGCGACTGATGGCGTGAAGGGGAGTCCAAGGAAACGCGCCGGTTGCGGGACGCGCCGGTTGCGGGACGCGCCGGTTGCGGGACGCGCCGGTTGCGGGACGCGCCG
>JAIJEI010000283.1 GCA_022739095.1 Bifidobacterium sp. | reverse complement strand
ACAACCTGTTTCACGAACCGCGCCTAGTGTTTTACAACCTGTTTCACGAACCGCGCCTAGTGTTTTACAACCTGTTTCACGACCTGTCTATCAGTCGATGCCCGGTGCGGTGCCCGGCGTGATGCCCAGCACAGTACCCAACGGGCCGTTTGCCCCCGACCGTATGAATGCGACGGCCTATGCCCCCACCAAGTCCAAGCGCCGCAAGCCGGCGGGCCCAATCGTGGTCTTGAGCATACTGGGCCTTACTTTCCTCTCCTTTGCCGGTCTGATGGGGCTGATTTGGGTAAACGACATGGGCGTTATCGGCATTATGCGTCTGAGCACCATCTGGATTGCCGCAGTATGCATAGTGATGGGGCTGGTGGTCATCATTCTCGGATTCAGAGGACGACGTACCGGTGGTCTGATTCCTCTCGGACTGGTTGCCGGTGGATGCGCGCTCTGCATGACCATCGTTTCAGGCGCGTATGGCGTGTCCTACCGTGATCTTGGTGCCAGCGGCATCAATACTGTTGTTTCACTGAGGCAATCTGTCAGCGCGAGAAACAGCGACGGCATGAACGATGTACAAAAGGATGGCATCTTCGTTGCCGATGCCAGCGATGCCACGTTCGAAACATTGCAGCAAGGCGTGGCGTTCAGCGGTGAAAACTACAACACCGATCAGGCAATCATTGATTGGTCCGATTGGGACAAGACACATGGACCACACACGGTGAAGATGCTGGATGGCAAAACCTCCATCAGTAATTGTCCGGTCGGTACCATCACCATAGCCGCAACACGGGCGCAAGTGCATATCGTTCTGCCGGATTCCTGCACTTACGCCTTCGGCACCGCCGACTCCTACTCCACTTCGAGTGACGTCGGCGGCAAATACGAGATGGTATACGGCAACTACATGGATCCAAGCTTTGTTTTCGGAGCTGAAAGCGCCACCAATCCCATGAATGGGCCTGATTACGAATGGTTGCATAAGGAATCCGCCGTGCCGGACAACGGCCCAGAATTAAAAATCAATATTCCCTATGTGGTGGAAGCACGCGTCAACGTGGTGTACGCCTCTGATTGGGAAGGCTCCACGTTCCAGCAGCTTGCCGATATGTACGACGGCAACAGCACAAGCAAGAACACAACCGGGCAATCGGAATGATCAAGCCGTTACAACCAGGAGATGGAATCATGACTGATGAAACCAAGGAATTCGCCTCCATCGAGGATGCGACACCGACCACGGCCA
>JAIJEI010000077.1 GCA_022739095.1 Bifidobacterium sp. | reverse complement strand
AGTCGGAGAGATCGCTGGCCTGATCGCGGCCATCGCGTTCGCAGTATTGGCCGGTTTCATGATCTATCCGCTGATCAGGCTGGGCAAGATGTTTGATCAGATATCGCAGACGGTCCGAGAGTCCGGTGAACACGCCATCCCCGCGCTGGACGAAGGCGTGACCACCGTCAAGCAGGTCAACAAGTCGCTCGAAGACATGAACAAGATTTCCGCCGCGGCTTCCACCACCGCCAACAACGTTGGTGCGTTGACCGATCTGTATGGCTCCTTCCTCGGTAAGCCCATCATCAAGATCGCTTCCACCTTCTACGCGCTGAAAACCACGGGTCAGTCCTTCCTCGCGAAGAACGCCGCGAAAACCACCGTCAACGACACCGCCGAGAAGGGGGAGTGATGTTCAAACGCATCTTCTGGGTCGGCGTCGGCGTGGCCATCGGAATCGTTGCCGTCACCAAGGCACAGGCCTATGTCAAGGCCAATACGCCTGATGCGGCACGCCAGTTCCTGCTTGGCCCCGATCAGGACAATGTGCCGATGAAAACACTCGAAGGGTTGGTCAACGAGTTCAATGCCACCCGTCGAGCCCGCGAGGCTGAGCTCAACCGTCAGTACATCGAGCGCGCCAACTGACACGCGCATGCCGCCTCGCCATCTAGTCACTGAACCAATCAGAATAAACTAGTCCTCATAATCCAGTCTTTTTCCACCAATACCAGGCGCAATTGCGCCCATTACCCAAACAAGGAGTTCATCCGCTCATGCGCACTGCGGACATCGCAAAGCGATACCTCGATTACTTTGCCAAACATGATCATCTCGTCATGCCTTCGGCATCCCTGATTTCCCCGAACCCCACCACGCTGTTCACCATCGCCGGCATGGTGCCGTTCATTCCCTACCTTCTTGGTGAGCAGACCCCGCCGAAGCGCCGCATGACATCGAACCAGAAGTGCGTGCGTACGCTGGATATCGATGAGGTCGGCAAGACCACCCGCCATGGCACCTTCTTCCAGATGCTTGGCAACTTCTCCATCGGCGACTACTTCAAGGAAGAGGCCATCCACTACGCCTGGGAGCTGCTGACCACCCCGCAGAGCGAGGGCGGTTACGGCTTTGACCCGGAAAAGCTGTGGGTCACCACCTTTACCGACGATGAAGAGGCCCGTTCCATCTGGAAGAACGAGGGCTTCGATCCCGAGCACATGCAGATTTTCGGCATGGAAGACAACTTCTGGACCACCGGTGGCCCTGGCCCCGGCGGCCCCTGCTCCGAGATCTACGTGGACCGCGGCCCCGAATACGGTCGTGATGGCGGTCCCGCGGCCGATGAGACGCGCTTCATCGAGATCTGGGACCTCGTGTTCGAGAACTACGAGGTCGACAACGTCAAGTCCAAGACCGACCTGCACATCGTCGGCGAGCTTGCCCAGAAGAACATCGATACCGGTGCCGGTCTGGAACGTCTGGCCTACCTGATGCAGGGCAAGCAGAACATCTACGAGACCGATGAGGTCTTCCCGGTCATTGAGACCGCCGAGCGACTTTCCGGCCGCAAATACGGCGAGGACGAGACCGCTGATGTCAAGTTCCGCGTCGTGGCCGACCACGTGCGTTCCGCGCTGATGATCATGTCCGATGGCGTGCGTCCGAGCAACGTCGGCCGTGGCTACGTGCTGCGTCGCCTGCTGCGCCGCACCGTGCAGGCCATGCGTGTGCTCGGTGTGACCGATCCGGTGATTCCCGAGTTGCTGCCCGTCTCCAAGGAGGCTATGGTCGCCAGCTATCCGGAGCTCAACGACACGTTCCACGATGTCTCTGAAGCGGCCTATGGCGAGGAAGATGCGTTCCGTCGTACGTTGGAGAACGGTATCGAGATTCTCGACGTGGCAGTCAAGAAAGCCAAGAAGACCGCCGATCCGGTGGTCTCCGGTTCCGACGCATTCACTCTGCACGACACCTACGGCTTCCCGATTGAGCTGACCCTCGAAATGGCCGCCGACCAGGGCGTGAAGGTGGACGAGGCCAAGTTCCGCGAACTCATGGCCGAGCAGAAGTCCCGCGCCCGCGCCGACGCCCTGAAGAAGCGCCACAACGTGGACCTCTCCGTCTACGATGATTTCAAGAAGACGCTCGTCAGCCCAATCGACTTCCTCGGCTACACGGAAATGTCCGCCCGCGCCAAGGTCATCGGCATCATGCAGGAAGGCAAGGGCTCCGTGCCCGCCGTCACCGGCCCGGCCAACGTCGAGGTCATTCTCGACCGCACCCCGTTCTACGCGGAGGCCGGCGGCCAGCTTGCCGATCAGGGCGAGATCCTGTCCGACGACGGTGCAGTGCTCGAAGTCGACGACGTGCAGAAGCCCATTAAGGACCTCATCGTCCACCAGTGCCGTCTGACCGAAGGCACGCTGGTCGTCGGCGCCGAAGTCAACGCCAACATCGATTTGGCCCGCCGCGGCGCCATCGCCCGCTCGCACACCGCCACGCACATGGTACACAAGGCGCTGCGCGAGGAGCTCGGCCCGCAGGCCACCCAGCGCGGCTCCGAAGACGCCCCGAACCGTCTGCGCTTCGACTTCCAGTGGTCCAAGGCCCCGGCCAAGTCCGTGATCTCCGCAGTCGAGGAGCGCGTCAACGACAAGCTGCGCGACAACCTCGCCGTGACCACCAAGGAAATGAAGTTCGATGATGCCATCGCCCTCGGTGCCATGCACCTGTTCGGCGAGAAGTACGGCGACATCGTGCGTGTGGTCTCCATCGGTGAGGACGGCTGGAGCCGCGAGCTGTGTGGTGGTACCCACGTGGACCACGTCGGCAAGATCGGCATGGTCAACATCCTGTCCGAAGCCTCCATCGGCTCCGGCGTGCGTCGTGTCGACGCCGTCGTGGGCCAGGGTGCCTATGACTTCAACGCCCGCGAGCATGCGCTGGTCTCCCAGCTGTCCGACAAGCTCAACGCTCGCCCGGACGAGCTCGCCGAGCGTGTGAACGCCCTGCTTGCCAAGCTCAAGGAATCCGATCGTCGCTTGGCTTCCATGTACGAGTCCCAGCTGGCCGCCTCGGTTCCGGCGCTGGTTGCTGACACCAAGAACTCCGCGGCCCCGGTCAAGGTGGCCGTCAAGAACGTGGGCCACTTCGGCGCGGTCGACGCCCTGCGCAAGACCGTACTCGACGTGCGCGCCCAATTCGGTGAGGACGCCCCCGTGGTGGTGGCCCTCGCCGGCGTGAACGAGGATGACAAGCCGATGGTCGCCGTGGCCACCAACGAGGCCGCCCGCAAGGCCGGCATCAAGGCCGGTGATCTGGTGCGTGGCGCAGCCAAGGTCCTCGGCGGCGGTGGCGGCGGCAAGCCGGACTTCGCCCAGGGTGGCGGTGTCGATGCCTCCAAGATCGGCGAGGCCCTCGAAGCGCTCAAGCACGAGGCGCAGAAAGCCTGATTCCGCCAATGGTGTGGTTAGGCGTTGATTTGGGTAATGCCCGGGTCGGACTGTCACTGTCCGACCCGGAGCTTACCTTTGCACACCCTGCTGGCAACATTCATGTTGCCGGCGACTATTTCTTTGCTATCGACGAGGTCCTGAACGTCATCGAAGACGAACATGTGGAACATGTAATCGTCGGACTGCCCCTGCAGATGGACGGTACAGAAGGCAAAAGCGCCAAAAAAGCGCGCAGGTGGGCGGCCAATCTGGAGAAGAGGCTACAAGCAGAGAGTGAAGACAGTGATTCTACGGAGTATCAGATTCCGCAGGTATCATTGATAGATGAGAGATTGACAACAGTCAGTGCGCATCGTCAGCTGTTCGAGGCCCATAAAGCTTCGAACAAGCACAGGCCGGTGGTTGACCAGCAGTCGGCAGTGGTGATTTTGCAGACGGCACTCGACCGTACCCGGGAGCAGTGAGGTATCGGTTATGACCGATGATTTTAACGAGTTCTTTGATGACAACACGCATTGGGTCGTACAGGGGACAGAACCAATGCGCGGGGCCGAGCCGCCAAAACCGCCGAAATCCCGCAAGGAGATACGCAAGCGACGTGCACAGCGCAAGCGCAAGCGTATCAGTGGCATTATCATCGCTATCGCCATTGTCGCCCTGCTTATCGGCGGCGGCTATTTCGGCGTAACCAAGCTCATCGCATGGCGCGACAGCCGGAGCAACCAGTCGACGGCCATCGCGGACTATCGGGGAACGGGCTATGGCGAGGTCGAATTCACCGTGAGCGAGGGCCAAGGCGCGGCGGAGATCGCCGATAATCTGCTCAAGGCCGAAGTCATCAAGTCTACCGCCGCGTTCACCAGTGTGGTCAACGCCAATAGCGCGACACTCTATCCGGGAACGTTCACATTGAAGAAGCATATGGCCGCATCCGATGTGATCGCCGTTCTCTCCGACACCAACCAGGCGGCGGGCTTCCTTGAGGTTCGTCCCGGTGAACGTGTCACCGATGTGTTCGCCGACGCCGCGAAGCTTTCCGGCATCGCCCGAAGCGAATTCGACACGATTATCAAGAACAAGGGTAAGGATATTCTGCCCAATGAAGCGGACGGTAGCTTTGAGGGATGGCTGGAGCCGGGAACCTACAACGTCAAGAGCATGAAGAGCGCTTCGGAAATCCTCAAGGCCATGGTCGATAAGCGCATCGCCAAGTTGGATGAATTGGGCGTACCGACCGGCAGTGACCGCGAACGGGTGATGATCATCGCCTCTATCGCCGAGGCCGAGGTCAACAAAGCTGATTACTACGGCAAAGTGACGCGAGTCATCGAGAACCGTTTGGAGCAGGGCATGTCGTTGGGTATGGATTCCACCGTGGCCTATGGCAATAACGTCAAGCCCGCGCAGGTGACCACCGAGATGACCCAGGACGAGTCCAACCCATACAACACGTACAAGATCTCCGGCCTGCCGCCCACGCCGATCAGCAATCCCGGCGATAGCGCCATTCAAGCGGCACTGCACCCCGAAAACGGCAATTGGCTGTACTTCTGCACGGTCAATCTGGACACCGGCGAAACCAAGTTCGCCGCAACCGCCGATGAACACGACCAGAACGTGGCCGAACTGCGCAAGTGGCAAGCCGAAAACCAGTAGTCATCCCCATTGGCTCCCCTCGTCGAGGGGAGCTGTCCGCAAAGCGGACTGAGGGGAGTAATACGGGATTAAGCAACAGCCACCGCCACAATCGCGCCCGCCAATATCACCGGCACATACGGCACCTTGCCCGCATGTGCCGGTGATGTGCGTTGCGGGTCGAATCGCGTCCACAAGGCAATCCATGTGATGCCGGCAACACCCATCGCCAGCCACCAGACCACCACAGGCAACAGACCAAACAGTCCGACAGACAATCCCATAGGTATCAAGGCGGTCACATCGCCGAATCCCAATGACCGCGGCACCAGCAACGCCAACGCGAACTGGATCAGGCAACACAATACGGTGAACAACAGCGCCTGCAACAGCACGAACAGGTCGTTCGCCACCACTCCATACGCGAAATCGGTGGCCAACTGGATTAACGCGCCCACGGCCACCCATGCGATCGGCACCCGCCGATGACGAACATCCTCAATGGACAGCGCAAGCCCACATAGCAGACCGGGTAGCGTGAACAGGTATAGCATGGCTTAACATTAACCCCTAGTTAGACGTACACATAGACGTACACACATGAAACGAGGGAAGTTATGCTGCGTTGGCAGACGGCAGGGGAGTCGCACGGAGAAGCATTGGTGGCCATGATTGAAGGGTTGCCGGCCGGCGTGCGTATTAGCACGGACGATATCGTTTCCGCACTGGCACGCCGTCGACTTGGATATGGTCGCGGTGCCCGCATGAAGTTCGAGCAAGACAAGGTCCGTCTGCTGACCGGTGTACGCCACGGCCTGACCCTCGGCTCGCCGGTGGCCCTCGAAATCGCCAACACCGAATGGCCGAAGTGGACCGAGGTCATGAGCGCCGACGCGCTTGATCACGACCTGCCGCGCGAAGGCCGTAATGCGCCGCTGAGTCGTCCGCGCCCAGGCCACGCCGATCTGACTGGCATGCGTAAGTATTGTTTTGATGACGCCCGTCCGGTACTGGAGCGCTCCAGCGCCCGTGAGACCGCCTCCCGCGTGGCCTTGGGCGAGGTGGCCAAGCAGTTCCTGGATCAGGCGTTCGGCATCCGCACCGTAGCCCACGTGGTGGCGCTCGGCGGCGTGCAGACCAACCCTGACTTGCCGTTGCCCACGCCTGACGATCTGGAAGCGTTGGACGCCTCTCCCGTGCGTACGTTGGATAAAGAGGCCGAGGCCCGTATCATCGAACGCATCAATGAAGCCAAGAAGGCCGCCGATACGTTGGGCGGCGTGATTGAAGTGCTGGCTTACGGTGTGCCTGCCGGCATCGGCACGTATGTGGAGTCCGACCGCCGACTGGACGCGGCTTTGGCCTCTGCGATTATGGGTATTCAGGCGTTCAAGGGTGTGGAAATCGGCGACGGCTTCCTGGAAGCCTCCCGCCCCGGTTCGCAGGCGCATGATGAGATCGTGGTCAACGCCGACGGCCGCATCGACCGTCTGTCCAACCGTGCAGGTGGCATTGAAGGCGGCATGTCCAATGGACAGGTGATTCGCGTACGCGGTGCCATGAAGCCGATTCCGTCCATCCCCAAGGCCCTGCGTACGGTCGACGTGCTGACCGGCGAATTCGCACAAGCCATCAACCAGCGTTCCGACAGCACCGCCGTGCCTGCGGCATCCGTGGTGGCCGAGGCCATGGTACGTCTGACTTTGGCGAAGTACGCGCTGGATAAGTTCGGTGGAGACAGTGTTGCCGAAACACGGCGCAACCTTGAGTCGTATCTCGCCTCGTGGCCGGAGCACATGCGCTGAACGAAGGGCGTATGGTTTCGTGACGACTACCGCGGAACCATCAGCAACTGTACCCATCGATCGTCGAGAGGATTCGTAGATTATGACCGTACGCCCCCGCGCCGTCATCATCGGCATGATGGGAGCCGGCAAAACACGTGTCGGTAAGGAAGTGGCGCATATGTTGCGTCTGCCGTTTGCCGATGCCGATGTAGAGATCGAACGTGAAGTGGGCATGAAGATTCCCGCCTACTTCGAGGAATACGGTGAGCCGGCATTCCGCGAGGTCGAGGCCGATCTCATCGCCGATATGCTTGAGGATTTCGACGGCATCTTTTCGCTGGGCGGTGGCGCTCCCATGACGCCATCCACCCAGCATGCCCTCGCCTCATACATCGGCCATGGCGGTCGTGTGGTTTACCTTGACGCCGAACCGACGGAAGCCATGGCACGCGCGAATCGCGGGGGAGGCCGGCCCATGCTCAATGGCAACGCCAATGCCTGTTGGAAAAAACTGTTCAAGCAGCGTGACCCGGTATTCCGCGAGATTGCCAACGTTCATGTCCATACCCGGGGGCTTACGCCTCAGGGCGCAGCGAAGAAAGTGATTGATATGGTATCTGAGCGAGCAGTGCACGTTACCGGAGCGGCAATTGAACCGTATGATGTGGTCATCGGCGAAGGTGCCATGAACCATCTGGTCGACGTGCTGGGACCCAAACCCGCCAAAATCGCGCTTATCCACACCCAGCCGGTGCAGCGACACTCCGATCGTGCCCGTGCCCTGCTGCGTCAGGGCGGCTATGAGGTTTCCGACATCGTGATTCCGGATGCCGAACCCGGCAAGACCATTACCGTGGCCAACGGCATCTGGGAACGCCTCGGTAACGAAGGCTTCACCCGATCCGATGCCGTGGTGGGGCTTGGCGGCGGTGCCGCAACCGATTTGGCCGGTTTCGTGGCTGCCACGTGGATGCGCGGCGTGCGCTATGTGAACTGCCCGACCTCGCTGCTGGCCATGGTGGATGCCTCCACCGGTGGCAAAACCGGCATCAACACCCCGCAGGGCAAGAACCTCGTCGGCTCGTTCTACACGCCTGCCGGTGTGCTGGCCGACACCAAGACGCTGGCTACGCTGCCCAATGACATCTTCATCGAGGGCCTCGGCGAAGTCGCCAAATCCGGTTTCATCCGCGACCCCGAGATCCTGCACATCCTCGAAGACCACGCAGCTGAACTGCGCGCTTTCGACGGCTCTACATTCCTCGGCTCGCCGCTCGAAGACGTGGTTGCCGAGCTCATTGAGCGCACGGTAAAGGTCAAGGTCTACCACGTCTCCTCCGATTTGAAGGAGAAGGGTCTTCGTGAATTCCTCAACTACGGGCACACGATGGGCCATGCCATCGAAAAGCTCGAGCACTTCCGCTGGAGGCATGGCAATGCGGTGGCCGTCGGTATGGTGTATGCCGCCGAGCTGGCCCATCTGATCGGTTACATCGATCAGGATCTGGTTGACTATCACCGCTCGTTGCTCGCTTCGCTGGGTCTGCCGACGTCGTGGCATGGCGGCTCGTTCGACGACGTGCTCGCATTGATGCATCGCGACAAGAAAGCCCGTGGCAACGAACTGCGTTTCGTGGTCCTTGACGAGATTGGTCACGTCGTACACCTCGACAACCCGCCCGCCGACGCCGTAGAAGAAGCCTTCCGTCGTATCCAGCAATAATTGAACGGCCACAGGCCGTGCCGTTCGCCATCCCCTCAGAAAAAAGTACTTGGCTCCCCTCTAACGGAGGTGCCCCGGAGTCGGAT
>JAIJEI010000076.1 GCA_022739095.1 Bifidobacterium sp. | reverse complement strand
CAGGCGCGTGGATACTATTTCGACGGGCTCGGCAAGGACGATCTGGGCAAGGTCATCGCGCCGAACGCACGGGAGAGCGCGGACGCTTTTCTCGCCCGGCTGGCGGCCTCGGGCCATAAGCCGGGAGCTTATGGCAAGGCGTCCTTCACCGGTGTGGGGCGGCGGGTTCGTGTGCAGGCCATGACCAAGCCGGACGGCGACACCGCCTATCTGACCCCGAAGACCGGCGGCTTCGGCACCTGGGTGTGGGTGTTCCGGCGGAGCGAGCAAAGCAAACGGGCGCAGGAATACCTTACCGGCGACTGGGTGAGTCCGTTCATGGAGGCTTCGGAAAGCAACGTGGGGCGCGGGAAGGTCGAAGTCATGTCGACGGTTACCGAACATTCGGCGGATATCGGCGCCGAACTCAGCGACACCATCACCGTATCGGGGTTCCCGGCGGATCACGGCCAGTTCACGGGCGATGAGACCTATGGTTTTGCGGCGGATCGGCAATACGCGACGGTCAGTGTATGGTGGTCCGGCGATCCCGGCAACCCCTCCAACGATGATGCGTACAAGCCGTCCGGGGGAGAGACCCCCACGGAAGACGACAACCACCGGTTGTTGGCCACCTGGGAGATTCCCGCGATGAACGGCACGTTCAAAATCGGCGCCGGGGCGTTGGACGCGCATGGCGCTCCCATGCATCTGACCGCCGATCGACATGGATGGTACGTGTTCGTCTGGCGGTTCGAGGGGGATGACCGTGTTTCCCCGGCGTCCAGCCGGTATGACGATGCCTGGGAGCGCGTGCGGGTGCTGCCCCCATGCGAGCCGGAGAAGCCGTGCGAACCGGAGAAACCCGAGACGCCGCCGGCGCCGGCGGAGGCAACCACGCCCAACCCTCGCCCGTCACTGCCCGTCACGGGTGGCGATGTGTCGCTTGCCTCGGTTCTGGCCGTGTCAGCTCTGGCGATAGGCGCCATACTGTCCATCGTCGTTCGGTGGCGTCGTCGCTACGGCCGATTCAGGCGCTGGACGATGCGCTGGCCGCTACGTTGACCCGTTGCGGCATGATGCCGATGATGTCGACTGGATGGTGAACCGCACTCCGCTTCTGAGCAGAAGAACGGGAGCTGGGCACGAAGTCGATCGTAACATACGACTTGTGCCCGGCTTCCGCTTCGTTGAAGAACTTCACGCCTGTCGCCTCCCGTGGATTAGACAACTGAAGGTCCGCGATGAAAACGACGAGACGTTTATGATCGCCGACTTCCCTAGGCACCGTAGCTGCCTGATCGCCTTTCATCCATATCGCCCCGGTCAGGTCGTCGCCTGCAACGGCGGCGGCAGCGTCGCCGCCGGCAGCAACGCGCCACCGGCAACCCGTACCGTGACCGTGCGCAGCGGCGACACGCTCAGCGGCATCGCGGCGCGCCTCGGCGTCAGCTACACGCAGCTCACCGGCTACCGCAGCGGTAATCCGAATGTGATCTGTCCCGGCGGAGTGCTGCGCTACTAGCTCCGACTCGGGAGGCTAGCGGGAACCCGAACCCCACCTAGGAACCTTGAACCCCAATCGGGGCACGATTCCTAGGCTCCTGGGTTCCTTCAAGAGAATCGAAAATGATATGACCGACGAAAACATCGAAGTCCGGACCGGCACCACGGAAGTGAAGCCGGCCGGCATGCCCGATTGGCTGCTGCCGAACCGAGCCCATGACGTGCTCGAATGGCTTGCGCTGATCGTGCTGCCCGCTATGGCGACGCTCGTGCAGGCGCTCGGCCCCGTGTGGGGGCTGGACGTGGGCCGATCCGGCCGCGACGACCATCAACGCCGTCGCCCTGACCATCGGCGTCGTCATCGGCGCAAGCACCCTCAAGGCCAAGGCATCCAAGGCCGAATAACAAGAAGCCCCCGAACCAAACCGCATCACGCGGCAGGTTCGGGGGCTTTTCGTCGTATATGGGTCAGGCCATCGCTGGCTGTGCCTGATTGGCGGTCAGGTATGCGGCCAGTGCCTTGCGGATCAGAGCGCTCTTGCCGATGTGCTCTCGTTCGGCCTGTGCCCGCACCTGTGCGTCCATGTCGGGCGTGAGGTATGCCTTGTAGAGCACGTCGGCCTTCCGGCGGGGCTGGTCGGCGAGGGGGCGGCCGGCGAAGATGTCGTCGATGTCATCCATCGTGATCGCCCTTTGCGGGCGGATGGTCTCGCCGATGATGGCGGGGGTGTGCTCGGTGTATTCGTCCGAGAGCTCGTCCCAGTCTGTTTCGTTGTTCATGATGTCCTCCTTGGTGTTTTTAGTCGTCGAACTTGTAGAGCCATTCGCGGCGGCAGTCCATCGCGTGGAACACCTTGCGGGTGCGCTGGGATACCAGCAGCTCCACGGGGCGTTCCCTGAACTCGTCCGGGTATCCGATGATCGCCATGACCCTGTCGCCGGCGTGTCTCGACTGCACCTCGAACACGGCCACCGGATGCCGGAATATGTAGTCGATCTGTGGTTGCGTGAGCCAGTGTTTGAAGGCTGACGCTTCGCATTCGATCATACTTATTATGGTACCATAATTTAGTACCACAATCAAGTCGGGGAAACGGAGCATCGTGATCCTCCTAGGCGGCGAGGCGCGTGGCTTCCACAGCGGCGCGCGAGCGGGTCGTCGCCCTCCATGTCCCTGGGGTCGCCCTCAAGCGCCCTCGACAGTGCGGACATCTGGCATCGGCGCGTGCCGATCGTGTTGGGGGAGTAGCCCGCCGCCTTGAGGGAGTCGAGCCATAGGTTGATTGATGCTGCCCAAAGCGGGCTTGGTGTTGTTTTTTCACAGGACATCATCGCCCCGATCGGATATGCGGCCCCGTAGGGCACGGCGGCGGATAAACGAAAGGCCGACACGAATAATCGTGACGGCCTCCGCCCGCAGTAGCGGGGCATGGATTTGAACCATGGACCTCTGGGTTATGAGCCCAGCGAGCTACCGAGCTGCTCCACCCCGCGTCGGCTTGTCTCTCAGACAGCTCGATCTACAATAGGTGCAGATTCCAGAAAGTCAACATCGGCGTGTCGCGTCATCTTCCCGCGGTTTTAAAACGTGAATCGGCTCACGCAACGAGGGGTTTGGGGCGGAGCCGGAGTCGGGGTGATAACGCGCCATAAATGGCCGTTATAGGAATGCCCTGAACCGTTATCCCGAATATTGACATAATGGGAACATGCCTATCAAGATCCCCAGTGGCCTGCCGGCCAGAGATATCCTCGATTCGGAGCGCATCTTCGCTCTGGAGAAGCCCGAGGCGGAGCGTCAGCGTGTCCGCCCGCTCAAACTGGTGATCCTGAACTTGATGCCTAAGAAAATCGAGACTGAAACGCAGCTGCTGAGGCTGATCTCCAAATCGCCGCTGCAGGTCGAAATCGACTTCATGAAGATCTCCACGCATGAGGCCACGCACGTTTCCGCCGATCATCTCGTCAAGTTCTACGAAAACCTCGATGCGTTCAAAGACAACTATTACGACGGTTTCGTGGTCACCGGCGCGCCCGTAGAGCACATGCCATTCGAGGATGTGGACTACTGGGACGAGTTCAAGACGATTCTCGACTGGGCCTCCACCCACGTGTTCTCCACCATGTACCTGTGCTGGGGCGCGATGGGCGCACTGTACTACCGCTACGGCATCCACAAGGTGGATTACCCCGAGAAGATTTTCGGCGTATTCCCGCAGTACCTGCAGGACGAATACTGCTTCCTGACCAACGGCTTCGACGAGATTGATTTGCAGCCGCACTCCCGCCTCGCCGGCGTGAACGAAAACGAGGTACGTGCCAACCATGACCTTCAGATCTTGACTTGGGGGCCGCAGTCCGGCCCGGGCCTGATCGCCACACGTGACTTCTCCGAAGTGTTCGCGCTCGGCCATTGGGAGTACGGCAAGTACACGCTCGCCGAGGAATACGAGCGCGATATGGCCAAGGGCATGACCAACGTGCCCTTCCCGAAGAACTACTTCCCGCATGACGACCCGCAGTCGGAGCCGCTGTTCGCGTGGCGCGCCCACGCCAACCTGCTGTGGCGCAACTGGCTCAACTGGGTGTATCAGACCACGCCGTACGACCTGACCGAGGTGCCGCAGCTCAGGGCTGAGAAGAAGCTCGGTACTGATCGTTCGATTCGGCATGAGCCGGGCGGGCCGCGCCAGGATGATTTCAAGCCGTTCGCCCACGACGGATACGGGGTGATCGGAGGGTAGCGCAAATGCCACACATCCGCACATTGTGACCAATAGCGCACAACACTTGCGAAACATCCGAAAAACCTTGCGCCGCCGCCGATTCCGGAAGACGCGCCGGTGTAGTATTGACATTGTCTAGACGCAGGCAAATAATCACTCTTCAGTCATTCGGAGCCGAATGCCCAGCGCAGACTCCATGTCCGTGCCCGGCAGGTTCCACACCGAGGAGACGAAAGTAACGAGTCCGTCACATTCGCCCGCCCGGTGGGTTTAAACTGACACCTGACATTGAAGAAGCAGGAGGCGTGAATATGGTCGGTTCGTTCGGCGCAGGATTGCTGTTGGCGGACGAGGGCGCTCATCTGCCCTCGGTCAACGACTTCCTACCCCCGGAGATCCTGTTCCAGGGCACTCCGTTTGCCATCAACCGCATTATTTTGATCCGCATCGTGGCCACCGTCGTATTGCTGGTGGTACTTGGCCTCACCGCCAAGCACGCCAAGCTCATCCCCGGCCGTTGGCAGGGCGTGGTGGAATACGGTCTTGACTTCGTGCGTGACAAGGTCGTCTATGACGTGATGGGCGAGGTTCGCGGCAAACGCTACGTGCCGATGATTACTACCATCTTCTTCACGATTTTCATCTTCAACCTGTGCGGCATCGTTCCCGGTATGAACATGGCGGCCACTGCTACGGTGGTCATGCCTCTGGTATTCGCTCTGTGGACCTTGGTCCAGTACTGGATTGCCGCTGCGCGTTCGCAGGGCCTCGGCCATTATCTGCGTCACGAGCTGTTCACCCCTGGTGTGCCGTGGCCGGTCTATATCCTGCTGACGCCTATCAACATCCTTGAGCTGCTGATCATCCGCCCGGCCTCCTTGACCATCCGTCTGTTCGCCAATATGGTTTCCGGCCACCTTATGGTCGCTACCTGCCTGGCTTTCGCACAGTACTGGATCATCGACGGGGCCAACAAGCTGCAGGGCATCCCGGTGGGTGCACTGTGGTTCGCCGGTGGCTTCGCCATGACGTGCTTCGAGGCGTTCGTCGCCTTCCTGCAGGCTTACGTCTTCGCCATTCTTTCCACCGTGTACATCAACCTAAGCTTCCCGGAGGAGTGAGGTTCACCCCCCCCTCGGAACCCGGCCTCGCCTAGGTAGGCAGGACCGAACGAAATAAGATTTATAACGTCACCAAGTACGCTAGAAAGGAAACACAATGGATATCATCACCCTCGCAGAGGTCGCCGGAAACGTGTCCGTCATCGGTTATGGCCTTGGTGCTCTGGGCCCTGGCATTGGTCTGGGCATCCTCTTCGGCAAGGCCATGGAATCCACCGCTCGTCAGCCTGAGATGTCCGGCAAGATCCGGACCATCATGTTCATCGGTCTGGCTCTGATTGAGGTGCTGGCACTGATTGGCTTCGTCGCTGCCCTGATTCTCTAATTTACAAATCAACAGACGAAAACCGATTATGTCCATCACTGAAAGGAGGGCTTGATGACACAAGCAGCAAGCGGGATTGACCTGTTCATTCCTGAGGTTTATGACATCGTATGGTCGCTGATCATTCTTGTCATCGTTGCGGTGTTCTTCTACAAGTTCTTCATGCCGAAGTTCAATGCGATCTTCGACGAGCGCGCCGCCAAGATTCAGGGCAACATCTCCAAGGCGGAGCAGGCTAAGAAGGATGCCGACGAGGCCAAGGCCAAGTATGAGGCCCAGCTGAGCACCGCCCGTGTGGACGCCGCCAAGATTCGCGACGACGCCCGTGCGGAAGCGTCCCACATCATCGCCGACGCCCGTTCCCGAGCCGAGTCCGATGCGGCCCAGATCACCGCATCCGCACAGCGCTCGATCGAATCCCAGCACCAGCAGGCCATCGTCTCGCTCAAGGGCGAGGTCGGCGCACTTGCCACCGCCCTGGCCGGCAAGATCCTCGGTGCTAAGCTGGAAGACAGCGACGTGCAGTCCTCGATGATCGATTCGATGATCGACGACCTGGGCGTCAAGAAGTGACCGTGACCATCCGTAACCAGAAAGGGAGGTGACCATGCGAGGAGAGGCATCACGTATTGCAGACCGCAAGTCGCGTGATTCGCTGGCCCCGAAACTGCGCGACACCCGTGAGGACGCGTGGCGGATCGGCAACGAACTGTTCACGGTCACCAAGGTACTCGATGACAGCATTCAGCTGGAGCGCGCACTGACCGACCCGTCCCGCCCGGTTGCCGACAAGGTGGCCGTCCTGAAGGAACTGCTCGGTGACAACGCGCATCCGATGACCATGGAGATCATGACTGACTTGGTCTCCCGCCGTTGGAGCCGTGCGCGCGACATCGCCAACGCGGTGGAAGACTTCGGCGTGGACGCCATGATGTACTACGCGGACGCCACTGACACCACGCTGCAGGTATCCATCGAGCTGTCCGAGCTGCATTCCGCACTGCTGAACCTGCCGGTCGTACGCGCCAAGCTGTACGACTACCAGGCCACCAGTGAGGCCCGTGTGAAGCTGTTCCGTGAGGTGTTCTCTGGCAAGACCCTGAACAAGGTCACCATGAGGCTCGCCGAACACGCCACCTGCAACCTGCGCCGCCGCCGCTACTTGGAGACCATCCAGTGGCTGATCAACAAGTTCTCCCGCCACATGGGCGAGTCGATGGTCACCGTGACCACCGCCACCCCGCTGAAGAAGGAGCAGATCAAGCGACTGGTCGAGGTCTACTCCGCCAAGGTGGGCCGCCAGGTGCATATCAACTCGGTGGTTGATCCGACCGTACTGGGTGGTATGCGCATTCAGGTGGGCGACGAAGTCACGGACAACACCGTGGTCGCACAGCTGCAGAACCTGCATCGCAAGGTGCAGACGGAGGCGACTCCGGCCTGACCGGCCGAGCCAATCCGTCCAACACCACACACAAGCAAAGACTTGACTGAACAATAACCAATAGAAGGAGTGATCATGGCAGAACTGACCATCGATCCCGCCTCGATTCGCAAGGCCCTCGACGACTTCGTGTCGTCGTACAAGCCGAGCGACACCCCCACTCAAGAAGTGGGCTATGTCGCCACGGCCGGTGACGGCATTGCGCACGTGACGGGATTGCCTGGTTGCATGGCCAATGAGCTGCTGACGTTCGAAGACGGCACGCTCGGCCTGGCGTTCAACCTTGACGCCCGTGAGATCGGCGTGGTGATCCTCGGCGATTTCGCTGGAATTGAGGAAGGCCAGGAAGTGCGCCGCACCGGCGAAGTGCTCTCCGTTCCCGTCGGCGATGGCTACCTCGGCCGCGTCGTGGACCCGCTGGGCAAGCCGATCGACGGCCTCGGCGAGATCCAGGGCATTGAGGGTCGTCGTATCCTCGAAGCCCAGGCCCCCGACGTGATGCACCGCCACCCGGTCGACGAGCCGCTGTCCACCGGCCTCAAGGCCATCGACGCGATGACCCCGATCGGCCGCGGCCAGCGCCAGCTCATCATCGGCGACCGCCAGACCGGTAAGACCGCCATCGCGATCGACACCATCATCAACCAGAAGGCCAACTGGGAATCCGGCGACCCGAAGAAGCAGGTCCGCTGCATCTACGTGGCCATCGGCCAGAAAGGCTCCACCATCGCCTCGGTGAAGCAGAGCCTGGAAGATGCCGGTGCCATGGAGTACACCACCATCGTGGCCTCCCCGGCAGCCGATTCCGCTGGCTTCAAGTACATCGCCCCGTACACCGGCTCGGCCATCGGCCAGCACTGGATGTACAACGGCAAGCATGTGCTCATCGTCTTCGATGACTTGTCCAAGCAGGCAGAGGCTTATCGTTCGATTTCCCTGCTGCTGCGCCGCCCGCCGGGGCGTGAGGCCTACCCGGGTGATGTGTTCTACCTGCACTCCCGCCTGCTCGAACGTTGCGCCAAGGTCTCCGATGACCTGGGCGGCGGTTCGATGACGGGTCTGCCGATTGTCGAGACCAAGGCGAACGATGTGTCCGCCTACATCCCGACCAACGTGATCTCCATCACCGACGGCCAGATCTTCCTGCAGTCCGATCTGTTCAACGCCAACCAGCGCCCCGCCGTGGACGTCGGTATCTCCGTCTCCCGAGTCGGTGGCGCCGCACAGACCAAGGCTCTGAAGAAGGTCTCCGGTACGCTGAAGATCTCCTTGGCACAGTACCGTTCGCTGGAATCCTTTGCCATGTTCGCCTCCGATCTGGATGCGGCATCCAAGGCCCAGCTGACCCGTGGTGCCCACCTGACCGAGCTGTTGAAGCAGCCGCAGTTCCACCCGTACTCGCCGGAACAGGAAGTCGTGTCCGTATGGACCGGCACCCACGGCAAGCTCGACGACCTCGACCTGAAGGACGTCCTTCCGTTCGAGCAGGGACTGCTGGACTACATCGACCACAACACCGATATCCTCAAGACCATTCGCGAGACCGAGGAATTCACCGCCGACACCGAGGCTGCCCTCGATAAGGCCGTGGA
>JAIJEI010000282.1 GCA_022739095.1 Bifidobacterium sp. | reverse complement strand
CGCGTCGGCAGCTTCGGCGGCGGGCACGGCGACCTTGTTTTCGCCGTTGCGGTCGCGCAGTTCGATGGTGCCGTCGTTGACGTAATCGCGGCCGACCACGGCGACCAGCGGCACGCCGATCAGCTCGGCATCCTTGAACTTGACGCCCGGGGATACCTTCTTGCGATCATCGTAGATGACCTCAAGACCTCTGGTCTCCAGCTCAGCAACCAGCCGTTCGGCCCCCTCAAACGCCGCAGCGTCCTTGCCGGTGGCCACCACGTGCACGGCAGCCGGGGCAATCACGGACGGCCAAGCCAAGCCGGCTTCGTCGTGGTGCGTTTCGGCGATGCAGGCCAGCACGCGGGAAACACCGATGCCGTAGCAGCCCATCCACACCGGCACGGCCTTGCCGTTCTGGTCGAGCACCTTCAGGTCCAGTGCCTTGGAGTACTTGAGACCCAGCTGGAACACCTGGCCGATTTCCACACCACGCTCGAAGCTCAACGGACCGGAACCGTCCGGGCTCATGTCGCCGTGGCGAACCTCAACGGCTTCCACCACGCCGTCGGCCTTGAAGTCACGGCCGTACACCAGGTTGTAGTAATCCACGTCCCGCTCATCGGCACCGGTGAACCATGCGGAGCCCCGCGCCACATGCGCGTCGATCAGGTAGCGCAGCGCGTCACCGGCATCGTCGGCGTTCGAGGCCTTCTTGCCTCCGCGGGCCTGCGGCCCGACGCCCATCGGGCCGATGTAGCCGCGCACCAGCTCGGGGTGGACCTTGAGATCGTCCTCGGTGGCCTCTTCGATCTCTGAAGGTGCGAACTGCGCTTCAAGACGCTTCATGTCGACCACGCGGTCGCCGGGCACGCCCACGACCACCAGCTCACGCCAAGGTTCGTCATGGTTCTCGTCCTCGGCATGCTTGACCGCGATCACCACATTCTTGAGGATGTCGGCGGCCTGCCATGCACGGCCGTCCTCGCGCGGGTACCGGGCGTTCGCATAATCGACCATCTCGTCGATGGTGCCGGCATTCGGCGTCGCGCGCTTGTCGGCGGCCGGGGTCGCGGCGCAATCCACGGCGGGCGGTTCCGGCGTGCTCAGCGCTTCGACATTCCACGCCTTGCCGGAAGGCGCCAGCGCGAACGTATCCTCGCCGATCGGCATCGGGGCGAGGAACTCCTCGGACGCGGAACCGCCCATCGGACCGGACATGGCGAACACAGGTACGTACTTCAGGTCGAGACGCTGGAAGATGCGCTCGTAAGCGCCGCGCTCGTC
>JAIJEI010000075.1 GCA_022739095.1 Bifidobacterium sp. | reverse complement strand
TACCGGTTTGCTGGTGTCGCAGGCGTTTGCCGATCGAGAGACAACGCCGGATGATGTGTACCGGGATATTCTGTTCGATAAACTCTCGCTCAACGAAGGGATGCTGGTGGAGAATGCGGTGGCTCAGCAATTCCGGGCGAATGGGCGCAAACTGTATTTCTTCTCGCGCTCGGATAGGGCGGATGCCACGAAAACCATGGAAATAGACTTCCTCATCGTTCGGGAATACGATAATGCCGCGATGAAGCCTCGCATCAGCCCGATTGAAGTGAAATCCACGAAACGATACGGCGTATCTTCGCTCGACAAATTCCGCAAAAGGTATGCCCAACGATTGGGCAAGGAATACGTTCTGCATCCCCGCCAGCTTGAAGTGGATGGAGAGCGCATCAAGTTGCCGCTGTATATGGCCCACTGTCTGTGACGCGAGAAGATGGATCCGACCGCCAGCGCGTCGTCGATGCCCGTATCCAAATCAAGAATCAGTTTCCTGTGCATATTCGCGCCTTTCCCTCTGCGGTATTCCGGTGAGTCACAGCCCGCGTTTGACGAGCCCGTCGAGGATGGCGTCGGAGGACTCCCCAAGCCTCAGGCCTATGACGTCGACGCGGCGCAGCAGATCTCGGGTTTTCAGGGTGTCCATGCTCATTTCGCCGGTGTAGACGGCTGCAAGCCCCGATTCGTAGGCGCGCCGCACGCGGGCGGATTCCTTGCTGGCCTCGAGGCAGTACCGGCGCATGTCGGCGCCTTCCGCGGTCACGGCGAGTTCCAGATCGTGCAGGGCGACGTTCACGTGGGTCAACGCGACATTGGCGTGTTCGCCGGCATGTCCTTTCCAAAGATGGATCTCGCGTATGAAATCGCGGGTGTTGTCGAGCACGTCGTCGATGGATCGGGAGAAACGGAACAGATCCTCACGGTCCAACGGCGTGGTCCAGGCCTTGGCCAACGCGTGAACGACCTTGGAACGGACCTCGTCCCCCTCGTGCTCGATATCGTTGACGCTCTTTCTGGATTCATCGACGCTCAGATGCCCTTCGACGGCGTCCAACGCGATGGACACTCCTTTGCGGGTCGTCTTCACCTGTTCCCGGAGCAGCCCCATGATGGGATCCTCTGCGAGCGCGTTCTTGGCGCTGAACCACGGCATTGTGGCACCTTCTTTCGTTCGTTGTCGCGGCGAAGGCAGCGGCCTCTGCGTTTCCGGACCAGCCCGGAACGGGCGCCGTTTCAGGCTGGTCCGGAAACGCAGAGGGGCCGCTGAGGGGAAATCGCGGAGAACCGCCGGAATCAGGCGATGACCCGGCGATACTCGTCGAGTTTCTCGGGCCAGTCGGTCTGGATGACGTTGGCGCCGAGAGTGAGGAGCGCGCCCCACCCATGCTGGGGTCCTTCGAGGATGGAGCGGGTGTCGTCCATGCCCTTGAGACCGCAGTATCCGTTGCCGAGGTCGAGGGCGTTGACGAAGCTGTACAGGCCGTGCTCGCTGATCGTGCGGAAGACCGCGGGGTTGGCGAGCGGGGTGTCCTCGGTGGTGGCTACGAGTTCCACGCCGACGGTGTTGATCTGCTCGTCGTCGACGAACAGATCGAGCTCGTCGGGGCTCTGGATCATGCCCATGAACATGTATTTGGTCTCATGATCGTGAAGGGCCTGCTGGAACCCCTCCGCGACGGGGCATTTGAGGATGAGCTTGTGTTCGAGGTGGAACTGGTCGAGCCAGTCGAGGAACCCGGTGCTCCAGTAGCGCCAGGAGCGATCGATGTTGATGAGGATGTCCGGCGCGTTCGACAGGATGTGCGCGACCCTCTCGACGTTGCCGTAGTAGGCGCCGGGATATTCGGTGTAGCGTAGTTCGTCGAGCTCGGCGGCGGTCTTGGACAGGATGTCGTCGGTGATGCGCAGGCGGGCCATCTCGGTGCCGTCGTGGAAGGCGAAGTATTCGCCGTCGGTGGAGCGGATCACGTCGATCTCGGCGATGTCGGCGTTGACCTTTGTGGTGGCGATGACGCCGTTGAGCGTGTTCTCGCGGATATCGCCACGCGGCGTGCCGCGGTGCGCGGCGATGACGAACGGCGATTGATCGCACGCCCGGTTGAGATCGATGTTGATGTCCGCGTACCGTTCGCGGCCGAATCGCGGCGCGGTCGTCTTGGTGCTCATGTCGGCTCCTTTGTTGCTGTCTGGGGGGGGGTGGAATTCGGGCCGTCCCGCCCCGGTATAGACAACCGGGGCGGGACGGCGAAAGGGACTGTTTACCGGCGCGGGATCACTTGCCCGCGGCCTTGTTGTAGGTGGCGATGTCCTTGGCGGACTGGGTCTGGGCCTCCTGCATGGCGGTCTTGAGATCCTTGGAGCCGCCGACGACCTCGTTGAAGGAGGCCATCACGTCCTTGCGGATGGACGGGTAGGCGCCGGTACGGGCTCCCAGCGACACGCTGGTGGACGGGTTGGTGGCAAGCTGGTCGTAGAAGACCTTGACGTTCGGATCCTGAAGGGTCTCCTTGCCTTCGGCCTCGTCGGCGGCCTTGGTGTTGGCGAACAGGTTGCCGGAGGCCTTGGCGAACACGGCCTGGGCGTGCGGGGTCATCATGTACTTGCCGAACTCCCAGGTGGCCTTCTGCTCGGCCTCGGAGTGCTCTGCGGCCACGATCCACAGCGAGTTGCCGCCGATCGGGGTGCCGGCGTCCTTGTTCGCGTCGTCGTGCGGGAACTGGGCAATGGTCACGTTCTTGGAGGAGTTGTCGGGCAGCATGGAGGTGTAGGAGGCGGAGGAGGTCAGCACGACGCCGACCTTGTTGGAGGTGAAGGCGGTCGTCATCGAACTGGAATCGGTGCCGGGGTTGAGCGCGACGCCGTCCTTGAACATGTCGGCGATCTTCTGGAACATGTCGAGCTGGGTCGCGGAGGTCATGTTCACGCCGGTGACGGCCTTGCCGCCGCGGCCGTTGCCGGGGGTGGCGATGAGCTCGCCGTGGCTGGCGGAGAGTTCCTCCAGGATCCACGAGTCGACCATGTTCATCGAGAAGCCGTAGGCGCCGGTCTTCTCATGGATGGTGTTGGCCCAGTCGACGACCTCGGCGAAGGTGGTCGGCGGGTTGGACACGTCCAGGCCGGCCTGCTGGGCGAGTTTGTTGTTGATGTAGGTCACGGGCTGGCTGATGGCGAACGGCAGGGACAGCAGGCCGTTGTCGTCGCTGTAGTACTTCAGCGCGACCGGCTGCAGGTCGGCCGTATCGAAGTCGGAGTCGCCCTCAGCGAACTTGTAGACCGGGGTGGTCATCTTGCTGTCGATCATGTAGCCGGTCGAGGTGTCGTTCATCTGCAGGATCGAGGGCGTGGACTTGGCCTGGACGGCGGCGGAGAACTTCTGCTGCACGTCCGTGTAGGAGCCCTGATAGGAGGCCTCGACCTTGATCTTGCCCTTGTTGGCGTCGTTGAACTCGGAGACGAGCTGGTTGATGGCGTCCACGGCCGGGCCGGAGTTCGAGTACCAGAACGTGACGTTCTGCTCGCCGCCGTTCGCATCGGCGTTCGTGTTCGACGAGGAGCCGCAGGCGGACAGTGCGAGCATGGGTAGGACCGCGATGGCGGCGGCCTTCAGCAGCGTTGACTTCCTCATGGTGGTTTCCTTTCTTGTTGCGCCGGATGGGCCGTTCTGGCCTCCGACAGAAAAATCTGTTCATTGGCGCCCGGATGGCGCCATGCGTGCTTTGGACCGGATGCCCCGGTCCGGGTTGACGTTGGATTCTCAGACCGCCCGCGAGGGGCGGCGGATGGGCTACTTGATGCTTCCGGCGACGCTCATGCCGCGCAGGGACCGGTTGAACAGGAGCGTGAGGATCATCGCCGGGACGACCGCGATGGCCGCGCCGGCCAGGACCACGCCGATGTTGGAGCCGTCGGTGCCGCTCAGCTGGGTGATGCCGACCTGAATGGTGCGGTGCTCGGGCTTGTTGGTCACGAGCAGGGGCCAGAAGTAGCCGTTCCATGCGGCGACCATGGCGTTGATCGTCGCGGCGATGATGGTCGGCTTGACGATGGGCAGGAGCACGTCGATCATGAACCGCAGATGGCCGGCGCCGTCGATCAGCGACGCCTCGCGCAGCTCCTTGGGGAAAGAACGGAACGCCTGGCGGAACAGGAACACGGTGAAGCCCTGCACCAGGAACGGCAGGAAGATCGCCGGGATCGTGTCCATGAGCCCCCAGTTGGCGATGTTCAGGTAGTTCGACAGCAGGGTGGTCTCGCCAGGCACCATCATGCTCATGAGGAAGACCATCATCCACATTCCGGGCCGCCTCAGATTGCAGAACACGATGGCGTAGGCGGCGAGGAACGCGGTCACGATCTGGCCCGCGGTCTGGCAGACGGTCACGACGATGCTGTTGCCCAGCTGCTGGGTCAGGGGCATCTGGGACATGGCGCGCATGAAATTGCCCAGGGTGAAGCCCTTGAACAGGCCGTTGGCGTCGAAGAAGAACGCGCCGACGTAGATGTACAGAACCGGCAGCATGACCAGCACGGTCACGATCAGGGCCAGCACGGCCCACAGGCCCTGGCTCACGGGGGAGGTCTTGCGGATCATCAGTAGTTCACCTTGCCTTCCAGGAAGCGGAACTGCAGCAATGTCAGGACGAACACGAACAGGAACAGCACGATGCCCAGCGCGGACGCGATGCCGAAATTCGCGCTGCCCGCGTTGAACGCGGTGGTGTAGATGTTGTAGGTGATGGTCGTGGTCGCCTGGCCCGGTCCGCCCTTGGTCAGGATGTTGATCTGGGCGAACGCCTGCAGGGCCTCGATGCATGTGGTCACGGCGATGTAGAACAGCGTCGGTGTGATCAGCGGCAGCACGATGGACCACTGGATGCGGGCTTCGTTCGCGCCGTCGATGCGCGCGGCCTCCAGGATCTCCTGGTCCACGCCGTCGATCGCGGCGCACAACAGGATCAGCGCGAATCCGAGGCCGGTCCAGATGGTCACCAAGGTGACCGTGAAGAACGCCCACTTCGCGTCGGTGAGGAACCCGACCGGCCGGATGCCCAGTTTCTCGATGATCGAATTGATCACGCCGCTCGAGCCGAACAACGCCAGGAAGCCCAGCGATGCGGCCGCCACCGAGACGCTGACGATCGAGGTCATGGCCACGCGCAGTATCTTGATGCCCATGATGTGCCTCGTCAGCAGAATCGCCAGCAGCACGCCCAAGGCGATGCGCCCCGCCACGACCAGTACGGCGTAGAGGAACGTCTGGATAAGCACCTTGACAAACGCCGGGTCCGTGAAGACCGTTCTGTAGTTCTCCAGCCCGATGAAGCCTGAGGGCGAACCGAAGATGTCCGTGCCCTGCATGCTCATCATCACCACGCGCGCCAGCGGGCCGAACACGAACACGACCAGCAATGCCAATGCCGGAACCAGCATGACCGCACCGGTCAGGCGATTCTTCGCAACGAGAACGTTCGCCGTGCGTCCGCCGTGCGTCTTGGCGCCGTGCGGGGATTGCGACAAATGGGTTGATGACGCCATCTCGCGCTTCCTTTCTTTCTCCGGCTCCGGCATTGCCTTGCCGAGAGCCATGGGTAATAACCTTTTACGTCTTTTGGTTGTGAGCCGCAGCCGTTCCGATGACGGACGCGGCGTATCGAGTTGCTGATTTGCTGCTATCTATATCCGTTGTTGTATGGGGGTCACTCCATCTTCGGAGCGCTCCCAGTGGTTCATAGTATATCCTTTCGACATAAGAAAGTCTAATCGACGATATACAGCCATTTTCAGGCTAATGATGAACGTTCGCTGAATTCAGTGCTAATATTTATAAACTCAATAATTACAGTATTGGGAGCGTTCTCAGCAAGGAGGGTGAGATATGTGGGTTATTCCCATGTTGGCATTGGTGTTCTGCCTGCTTGGAGGAAGGAACGACGGGTCTCCCCTGGTGGCCATCAACCTCAAGGCCGCGCGCCGCGTCACGGCGGCCCCCTTCCTGATGCTGGCGACGGCGGTGGCCTTGCTGCCGGCCGCCAACAGCCGAGTCGGAGGAACCATCGTCGCCATGGTCTCCTCCGAAGGATCCGGCGGACAAAGTCCGCTCCTGCTGGCGACGGTGCTCGTTGCCGCATCGGCCACCCTGCTGGCGCTCAACGGAGGCGGCGTGCCCACCTCGATCACGCTCGCCCTGGTCGGAGCATCCTCCGGAGCCGGCTTCGCCGGCGGACATCCCCAATGGCATTTGGTGCTGCGCGTCCTCGGGATAGCGATACTTTCGCCTCTTGTGGCGTTCGCCATCTCCCGCACCATCTACCTGCTGTTCCAATCCAGAACCCCGCAGTCCTCGACCACCATGGTCTTCCTCGGATTCCTGCTCACCTGCATCGCCTATGGCAGCAATGACGGGCAGAAGATGATCGTCCTGTTCGGCACCGCCATGGGAGTCGATTTGGGAACCGCCACGCACAGCGCCGCCATCACCGCAATCGTCGCCGCGACGTTCCTGGCCGGCGTGCTCACCGGCATGCCCAAGGGAGCAGCCGCATTGCAGCGCGGCACCATCGTGCCGGATTCCCGGCAGATCTGGGTCACCCTGTGGGCGGCCTCCGCCGCCGTGCTCGTCAGCTCGGCGCTGGGAAGCCCGGTCAGCATGACCCAGTCCATATCGGGCGCGCTCATCGGCACCTGCCAGACGAACGACTGGCGCAAGGTCCGCTGGGGCGAGGCGCGCAGGATCCTCATCGCATGGGCGGCAACCCTGCCCATGGCCTGGATCCTGGGCTATGCCGCAGCCAACGGGCTCGACCTGCTGCCACTGTGATGCATCCTCGGGCGACGGGTGCTATCGCTCCGTCGCCACCACGCGCGGGTGCATGGGATTGCGGCGCGGGATGCGGCTTCCGTTCCGCCTATTGCCCGTCTATCGCCCGTCTTTCCAACGTGGCAGCGCCACGGTGCGCCCGTGGATGAATTCCCCCTTTACTGGCAGCGCCTCCACGGCGTGGTCCCCGCCATCCAGACGCTCGAGCACCAGATCCACAGCGCGGGAACCGATCTCCTCCAAAGGCTGCCGATATGTGGTAAATCCAAGGTACGGCGACGCGAGCGGGCCAAACCCGTCATAGCCGGTGACGGACACATCCTGCGGCACGGAAACGTCGCGCCGGCGCAACTCGTCCATCACATTGAGCATGACCACGTCGGACGGACACATATACGCGGTGATCCTGGGATGGCACAGCACCTCGTCCACCAGCGTTCCAACCTCTTCGGCCCCTTTCATATCCATCACCTTCACGCGGATGCCGAGCTGCCCGAGCAGCTCGATCATGGCCATGCCGCGGCCGTACTGGCTGACCGAGTATTCCCTGGGCGCCAGAAACACCGCCACCTCCCGGTGCCCGAAGTCGTGGACGTATTGCGCGAGCCTGCGGCCGCCGTCCTCCTCATCGCAAAACACCGAGGACACGGTGCGCGTCGTGTCCTCGTGCCCGGCCATCACGAACGGGATCCGGTCGATGAACGGCATGAAATCCTCCACCGCAAGCATGGCGGAGCATACGATCAGCCCCTCGACGCGCAGGGCGATCAAATCGCGCAGCGCCTGGCGCGCATCATCCGCGGACAGTTCCTCCACGCCGCTGATGGACACCATCTGATAGCCGCGCTCACGCGCCCGCTTCTGCATGGCGCCCTGAAGGAACCCATAGAAAGGCAGCTTCGCGTTCCTGACCACCACTCCCAGCGTTTTCGTGCGCTTCGAGGCGAGCCCGCTGGCCATGGCGCTCGGCACGTATCCGAGCTTCTTCGCCGCGGCGAGCACACGGTCCACCTTCTCCTGACGCACGCCCCCTTCGCCGCGCATCACGCGGGAAACCATGGACTTGGAGACTCCGGCCTCCGCAGCGACATCGAAAATCGTCGGCTGCCTGCTCTCTGCGGCCTCCATGCTGCCCTCCTCATCGTCACAATATGCAACACCGCAAGCGACGGGGCCTCAGCCCAAATCCGCAACGCTGCCCGTTGCCCCGCCATCTCGACACAATGGCCTTTTCTTAGAGATTACCGCACTTCACGCCGGAGCATCGGCGCGGTTTCGTTGGACGGTCACGGTTCGAGATCTCCGTCTGCGGCGAGAAATTCCATGAGGTTGAGGTGCCGTATATACCGTTCTTCTGGTCCGGTAGAGGATCGAGGGTGAACAGGTAGCGAGGATAATTGTCGCGGATGTAGCGGAAGGGCCGGTATTTGAGCCGGTCTAGTATCCCGCACCGTTAATTCGTTTAGTAATTCTGGCTCCCCTCTTTGAGGCTGAGCCAGACATGGTATACGAACTTACGGCGCGGGACACTGGGTTCAGGGAGACGATGTTGGATTCCGGTACGCCGCGATCGCGCGATTCGCCTCCGATCGAATGAAGCGAACATGATTTGTTGCCACAACGTCTAATGCCTGTGATCACCTTGATCAGGTCGTCGGCATCATAGAACGGGCGCAGTCGCGACAGATACCGTTCGCGCCGATATATCTTGTTCTCGGTCATACGGTCTCCCACGAATTCAACAGGGTAGGGGGTGCGGGCTAAGAGTTGGGCGTTTGGGCGTCCGGATTGGAGTCCGCATGTTTTCGATGGAGAATCGGCGCGGGGCCGTTGACCTGTGTTTCACGGAGGGCATGACCATCAGGAAGGTCGTCGCCGAGCTCGGCTACCCGTCCGAGGGCGCGCGGGCGAAAGATCGTCCGAGATCTTGCGCTCAAGCATGGCAGTTCCTTTCCG
>JAIJEI010000281.1 GCA_022739095.1 Bifidobacterium sp. | reverse complement strand
TTCGATATCGTCGGCCAAGCGGCGGACGTGCCCGGTTCGGTGGCGATGATCGCACAGACCAAGCCGCAGGTGGTGTTGCTGGATGTGCATGTGCCCGGCGGCGAGGGTGGCGGCGGTGCCGAGATCCTCGCCAAATCGCGGTCCTACTCCCCTACCACAGTGTTTCTGGCGTTGTCGGTTTCGGATGCGCCGCAGGATGTGGGGGCGGTGATTCGTGCCGGCGCCCAGGGCTATGTGACCAAGACGATTACCGGCGCTGATTTGATTTCATCCATCAAACAGGTGCATGAGGGCTATGCCGTGTTCTCGCCGAAACTCGCCGGTTTTGTGCTTTCGGCCTTTCAGGGCGTGCCGGCGGCGGGGTCTGATGGCGCTGATGGTGCGGCACGGGCTCATGATGAGGAGCTGGACCGGCTGTCCGCCCGCGAGCAGGAGGTCATGCAGCTCATCGCACGCGGATACACGTATAAAGAGGTGGCGGCCGAACTGTTCATTTCAATCAAGACGGTCGAAACGCACGTGAGCTCGGTGCTGCGAAAGCTTCAGCTTTCGAATCGCACCGAGCTCACCCGCTGGGCCGCCGATAGGCGCATTGTGTGATAAATGACAGATGAGCTTCCTCATCAGAGGGAGCTCATCTGCTCATATCACTCGGCGTCGCGGAAACCGTTGGGGTTCTTGGTCTGCCAGTTGAGGGAGGAGGCGGCCATGTCGTCGATGGTCAGCTCGGCCTTCCAGCCCAGCTCCTTCTCCGCCTTGGAAGCGTCGGCGTAGCAGGCGGCGATGTCACCGGGGCGACGCGGCTTGATCGTGTACGGAATCGGGTGGCCGGCGGCCTTCTCGTAGGCCTTGATGACCTCAAGCACGGAGTAGCCGTGGCCGGTGCCCAGGTTGTAGACGAACACGCCTTCCTTGTCGATGTGGTCGATGACGGCCACGTGCCCCTTGGCCAGGTCGACCACGTGGATGTAGTCGCGCACACCGGTGCCGTCGGGCGTGTCGTAGTCGTCGCCGTAGACCTGGACTTCCTTGAGCTCGCCGACCGCGACCTTGGCCACGTACGGGGTGAGGTTCGCCGGGATGCCCTTCGGGTCCTCGCCCAGCAGGCCGGACTCGTGCGCGCCGACCGGGTTGAAGTAGCGCAGCAGCACGATGGTCCAGGACGGATCGGCCACGTGCACGTCGCGCAGAATCTGCTCCTGGAACAGCTTGGAGGTGCCGTACGGGTTGGTGGTGCCGCCGGTCGGCGTCTCCTCGGTGATCGGCAGTTCCTTCGGCGTG
>JAIJEI010000280.1 GCA_022739095.1 Bifidobacterium sp. | reverse complement strand
CTTCTCCGGAGTCCGGCGACGGTCTGCCGCAGCTGGTCGATTTCCTCCTCCTTCTGGGCTATTTGCGCCTTGATGCCGGCCGGGTCCTCGGCGGGGAGGTATTCGAGCGCCAGTCGTTCGGCGACGTCGCGCCTGTGCCTCGGCACCACGCGTTGGTAGCATCGGACGGCCACATGGCCGAGCTCGTCCATGGTCTCGCGCAGCGTGCCGCCCTGGATCATGAACATCGTCGCGTGCGTCGCGCGCAGGGAGTGGAACGTCACGTCCTCGCGGTTGATTCTTTTCCTCGCGGTGCGGAACTGCCGTTGGATCGTCGTCGGGTTCAGGACCCGTTCCGGGTGCCTGACCGCGTGGAAGAGCATCGTGTCGGGATCCCTGTCGGGGCAGAACCTGTCGATGTGTTCCCTGATGAGACGGCAGACCGGGGCGGGAATGGGCACGACTCGGTGGCTTTCCGGGGTCTTCGTCTCGTCGAGCCGGTATTCGCCCAGGTCGTCCGGACCCTGCGTCACGGAATGCCGCACGTACAGCAGCCTGTGGTCGAGGTCGATGTCCCTGAGTTGCAGTCCGCAGACCTCTCCGATGCGCAGCCCGCCCACCAGCAGCGCGAGATGGATCGACAGACGGTAGTATTCCGGGAAGCCCTCGACCAGCGTGTCGATCTCCTGCCTGGTCATCGGCGCCTGCTCGCGTCTTTTGGACGGTCTCTTCCTCGTGACGAGGTTGCATGGATTCGAGGGCAGCAGCGGCGGACCTCCGTCCGGTTGCCGCTCGGTCGCGGCCCTCATCAGGCGCTTGAGCAGCCAGACCGTGTGCTCGAGCGCGAGGGACGCACCTCGTCGCTTGCCTTCGCGTACCATTCGTTGACGAATTCCTCTGTGATGTCGCACATGGGCGTCCCGCCGAACCAGGGGAGCAGTTTGTCCAAGGCCGCCTTCTGGATTCTCTTGCTTCTGCCGCTCAGCTCCGACCCGTCCTTCTTCCGCAGGTTGATGACGTACCGCGTCGCGTATGAGGAGAACAGGACCTTGCCGCGCATCGTCCTCGCCGACGGGTGCGTCCACCTGCGGATTCCCTTTTTATGGTCGATGACGAGCGCGTGCTCCTCGTCGAGCCAGCGGTACGCCTCGGTTTGGAATTCCAATCCGAATCGGCGGTAGATTCTTTGCCTGGGATTGACGGGGCTCTGGTATCGGGCCTGCCAGGAGACGATCCTTCCGTCTGCGTCTTTGCAGGCGACGACGCATCCCCATTTCCGTCTTTTCCTGTCTCCGTTGGACATCGGT
>JAIJEI010000279.1 GCA_022739095.1 Bifidobacterium sp. | reverse complement strand
GAATCCGGTTCCGAAACCGATTACGGTTCGCCGTTCGAGGCCGCCCGTACTTGGGTTGAGGCCGGTGCCGAATGGATTCACCTGGTCGACCTTGATGCCGCTCTCGGTACGGGCAACAATCGCGATCAGCTGCGTGAAATCGTTCACGAGCTCGGCGACCGCGTGAACATCGAACTGTCCGGCGGCGTGCGCGATGACGCTTCGTTGGACGCGGCCCTTGAGGCCGGTGCCGCCCGAGTGAACATCGGCACCGCCGCTTTGGAGAACCCGGATTGGACCGCTTCGGTCATCAAGAAGTACGGCGACCGTGTGGCTGTTGGTCTGGATGTGCGCGGTCACACACTGGCGGCGCGCGGCTGGACGCGCGAAGGCGGCGACCTGTTTGAGACCATGAAGTTCCTTGACTCCGTGGGCTGCTCGCGTTACGTGGTCACCGACGTGGCCAAGGACGGCATGATGTCCGGCCCAAACATCCAACTGCTGCGTGAAGTCGCCGAACGCACCGACGCCAAGGTCACGGCCTCCGGTGGTATCTCCAAGCTGGACGATCTGCGTGCCATCAAGGAATTGGACGAGATCGGCGTCCATTCCGCCATCCTCGGCAAGTCCCTCTACGCGCGTGCGTTCACGCTCCAGGAAGCGCTCGCAGTCGCGAAGTAGGCAAAGGACTTGCCTTAGCGAGACTGTTAAGCTACCTTCGCTCAGCTATCGCTTCACTCAGGCCTCGCCTACGGACAGCCCACTGGGCTGTCCGCTTAACGGCTCAGCACGGCAGTTCACCGGATCTGAGGAGCTTTTTGAAGACGGCGTAGTCTTCATCTGAATCATCATCGGATCGTCGATATCACGCGCGATCCACACCGACGTCCACGCGCGCTGGCCCACCGAGCCCACGCCCACCACCTTGCGGGCCGCGTCCTGATAGCGCAAATGATCGAACACCCAACGGCGATCGTCGTACAGGGAATGCCGGTAGCTCTCGAACAGCGTGTCTATACGTGCCTGCAACGCATCCAAGTCGGCGTAATCATCCAGCTGATTGATCGGCACCAGCTCGGGCGGATTGGCGGACGGGGTGAGATGATCTTCGCTCATAGTCACTACCCTAGTGCCGTGCCGGCATGGGGCCGAACCATGCCTGACATGCGGACCGGGGCATGTTGATGAAATCTCGCGACTCGCAGGTGACAAACAGTGAGATGTTAACGCCCCTCGTAACACGGTTATGGAACGATAGGCGACTATGGATAAACAGCAGGAGTTTGCGCTGCGCACGGTCGAAGAACGCG
>JAIJEI010000278.1 GCA_022739095.1 Bifidobacterium sp. | reverse complement strand
CCGGACGTATCGCCCACGCCTTCTACGAGCAGGTGGTGTACAAGAAGATTCGCACGATTTTCGGTCCGAACGCCGACTTCGCCATTACCGGCGGCGCTCCGATGGACTCCGAGCTTTCCCACTTCTTCAACGGCATCGGCATGCCGGTGCTTGAGGGCTACGGCATGACCGAAACGTGCGGTCCGGTGTGCGTGAGTCTGCCGGAAGACAACCGCATCAGCACCATTGGTATGCCGATGTGCGGCATCACCGCAGGCATCGCCGAGGATGGCGAACTGGTGGTCAAAGGACCGCTGGTGTGCAAGGGCTACCACAACAACCCTGAGGTCACCGCCCAGCAGATCACTGATGGCTGGCTGCATACCGGCGATTTGGGCGATATCTCCGAAGACGGCTTCATCTCCATCACCGGCCGCAAGAAAGACCTCATCATCACCGCTGGTGGCAAGAACGTGTCGCCGGGTCTGCTGGAGGCTTCCGTAATGACCTCGCCTGTAGTCAACCAGTGCTTGGTTATTGGCGATAAGAAGCCGTTCGTGGCCGCTCTGGTCACGCTGGATCTGGCGGATGCCAACAACTGGCTGGAATCCCAAGGCGCCAAGCCGGAACCCGATTTGGAGTCATTGGCCAAGAACGCCATTATTCATGCTGAAGTGGAGCGTGCGGTGAACGCCGCCAATGAGGGCGTTTCCCGCGCCGAGTCGATTCGTAAGTTCGAGATTCTGCCCGACGAATTCACCGAGGGCAACGGCATGCTGACCCCGAGCCTGAAGACCCGCCGCGCGCAAATCGTCGAGCACTATCGCGAGCTCATTGACAACGTGATCTACGTCCCGCTGAAGAAGTAACCATCAAACTCCCTCTGATCCAAGAATAAGCTCTCTCTGACGAGGGAGCTGTCAGCGAAGTTGACTGAGGGAGAGACCCCGCGGCTTGCCCGCGAAAAACAACAGGGCCGGGTACGACTTGCACCCGGCCTCAACTTCACTCAATCCATCAGTCCAAAATCGCCGAAACATAATCAGCGGCGGCCTGATCCAGCTCCGCATCGCCGATGGTGGCGGTGCCCTGCACCAGGAATGGTTCGGCATAGCTCATGCCTACCTTGTAAGCCACGACCTCAAACGGGCTCAGCAGCTCCTCCATGGTGTGGCTGTACTCGCCATCCTTGCGGTACTTGGAGGCGTCGGAACCAGTGGTGACCACCAGCTTGAGCTCCTTGCCCTTGAGTGCGTGGCCTCCACCGTAGGCCCAGCCTGCGGTGATGACCTCGTCTTCCCATTCCTTGAG
>JAIJEI010000277.1 GCA_022739095.1 Bifidobacterium sp. | reverse complement strand
TGGTTTTGCGGCCCTTTAAGTAGATGTCGATGACGATCCATACGCCGAGGGCGAAGGCCACGACGTAGCCCATGAAGCCGATGACCGGAATGCCGAAGATAATCGGCTTCATGCCGGCGTAGTAGACAATCGACGAGCCGACGAACAAACCGACCACAATCAGGGCCATCGTCAGACGATTCACCATATCCGAAAGCAGCTGGAACGGCTCTTCGGAGCCGACCAGTTCCATGTTGACGCGCAACTGACCACGGGTCAGCATACGGGCCACGGTCTTAAGTTCGGTCATGGTGCCGAGCGTGGCGTGCAAAGCCTGATGTCCCTCAACGCCCAGCGACTTGATCTCGTCTTTGGTGGCGTCCTTCAGCGATTTCGACGTGGCGATATGGTCGGAAATGATTTCGATCATATTCACATCAGGAATGAATTCGTCCAGCAAGCCTTCGAGCGTGACCAACGCGCGGCCGACGGTGGTCACCGTACTAGGCACCTCGATGTTGTGGCGACCGGCCATCTGCGTCAGTGCGGTCAGGAAGGCGGCAATGTCCAGTTCGGCGAGGTCCACAGTGCCGAATTCCTTGACGATTATGTCCAGATCGGCCAATAGCGCGGGATAATCCTCCGGATCGGCCTCGGTGCCGGCAAATCGCAACAGCCCTTCGGCCAAAGCGGGCGAATCCTGTTTGGCGACGGCGAAAATCATTTCTTTGAGGACTGCCCGGGTGCGTTGGTCGAGCCGACCGGTCATACCGAGGTCGATAAGTACGATCTGGCCGCCCCGGATGATGATATTGCCGGGATGTGGGTCAGCGTGGAAGAAGCCGTCGTCGAGAATCTGCGTGGCGTAATTGTCGACGAGCTTGGTGCCGATCTCCTTCAAGTCATAACCAGCATCGACGAGCTGGCCCGGATGGGAGACGGAGATGCCGTCGATGTACTCCATGACCACCACATGCTCGGTGCACAGTTCGGCGTACACCGTCGGGCAGTCCATGTATTTGAATCGGGCGGAGAAACGCTTGAATTCGGCGAGATTGCGGGCCTCAATCAGAAAGTCAGTCTCCGATTCGAAGGTGTCCCACAGTTCCTCGACCACGCCCTTCAGATCCACGATCTGCGAGGTACGAATCACCTTAGTGGCGGCCTTGGCAATGGAACGCATGATGGAGACGTCCTGGGCCATGGTTTCGCGCACGCCCGGACGCTGCACTTTAATGGCCACATCTTCGCCGGTTTTCAGCGTGGCGCGATGCACTTGCGCCAGTGAAGCAGAGCCCAACGGCTTGGGGTCGATATGCGCGAACACCTC
>JAIJEI010000074.1 GCA_022739095.1 Bifidobacterium sp. | reverse complement strand
CTGATGATTGGTTTTGCTTAATAGCGAGGAGGATTATGACGAACGATATTGAGCGGCATAGTCCGGATGAGTGGCGGAAGACCGCGGCGGCGTTAATGCCGGAAAGCGTAGCTGTGGGCGCCGGGGAAACGAATGCGAATGGGGTGCCTTTGCTGGGGGATTCTCGCGACCTGTTCCGACCCAAGACCTCGGATATTCCCGCCAAACCCGGTGTGTACAAATGGCGCGACGGGGAAGGGCGCGTCATTTATGTGGGCAAGGCAAAGAACCTGCGCAACAGGCTCACCAATTATTTCCAGCCGCTGTATCTGCTGCATCCGCGCACGCAGACCATGGTGCTGACCGCACGCAGTCTGGAGTGGACGGTCGTCGCCACCGAACTGGAATCACTGACATTGGAATACACGTGGATCAAGGAATTCGACCCACGGTTCAACGTGCAGTTCCGCGACGACAAGACCTATCCGTATCTCGCGGTCAGTACGGGGGAGCGAATTCCGCGCGTGTGGGTCACGCGGTCGCGCAAACGGCGAGATACCCGGTATTTCGGCCCCTATGCCAAAGTATGGGAATTGCGGCACAGCCTTGACCGGCTGTTGCGCACGTTCCCGGTCCGCACCTGCACCACCAACGTGTTCCACAAGGCGCAACTGACCGGACGGCCATGCCTGTTCGCCTCCATCGGAAAATGCTCCGCACCCTGCGTGAACCGTATCGAAGCGGACGAACACCGGCGGCTGTGCGAACAGCTGGTCGGCGTGATGACCGGACGACTCGGACGGCCCTACATCGCCCAGTTGACCCGTGACATGAAAGAGGCCAGCGCCGAACTCGAATTCGAAAAAGCCGCCCGACTGCGCGACCAGATCCAGATGCTGGAAACCGTGGTGCAACAGAACGCCGTCGTCTTCGACCAGGATGTGGACGCGGACGTGTTCGGCTTCGCCAGCGATGAACTCGAAGCCTCAGTGCACGCCTTCTATGTGCGCGCCGGCTCGATTCGCGGCGAACGCAATTGGAACGTCGAACGGGTCGAAGACATCGACGATGCCGACTTGATGGCCGACCTTCTGGTGCAGGTGTATTCGGACGCCGCCGGGGACAATCACCCCCAGTCGGCCGCGACCATCTCCACCAATCGCGAAGCCATCGGCTCCACGCAAACCATCACGGCCACGGACGCTGTGGCACGCGCCCAGGCCACCCGAGAACGCAACACCCGTCAGGAGACCACCGGACGCGCGGACCTGCTGGCACCCATCGCACCGGTACCGCGCGAAATCATCGTGCCCGTCGAACCGGCCCGCCGTGAGGAACTCGAAGGTTGGCTGACCAATCTGCGCGGGGGAGCGGTGACCATCCGCGTGGCCTTGCGAGGCGACAAGAAGCAGCTTATGGACCGCGCCAACGAGAACGCCAGCCAAGCGCTGCAACGCAGCAAGATGAGCCGCATCTCCGACATGGGCGCACGCACCCAGGCCATGAACGATGTGGCCAAGGCATTGGGACTCGCGGAAGCCCCGCTGCGCATCGAATGCTACGACATTTCGAACACTGTGGGCGGTGCTTTCCAGGTGGCCTCCATGGTGGTGTTCGAAGACGCGATCGCCAAGAAATCCGAATACCGACGCTTCGCCATCCGAGGCAAGGACGGCAAAGGCGCGGTGGATGATCTGCCCGCGCTTTACGAGACGCTCACCCGCCGCTTCAAGCACGGCAACATCGCCGGCGACTCCGGCGAAAGCATCGACGCGGAACAGCGTGTGGCCTCGGCCTCCGGCAAGATGACCACTGCCGTGGCGGCGGAGACAATCGCTGCGAACGGTAACGACAATGGTGAGGGCGGTTCCGACATCAGTGGCAAGGGGCACGCGGTGCCGGTCGGAGTGCAGAACGATGCACGGGAGTCCTCGTCCGACATCGTCCAGCAGAACACAAACCGGCATCACTTTGCCTACAAGCCGAACCTGGTGGTGGTCGATGGCGGCAAGCCGCAGGTCATGGCCGCCGCCAAGGCGCTTGAGGACTGTGGCGTGAGCGACGTGGCCGTCTGCGGACTGGCCAAACGCTTGGAAGAGGTGTGGGTGCCGGACGACGACTATCCGATCATCCTCAAACGCCAGTCCGAAGGCATGTATCTGCTGCAGCGTGTACGCGACGAATCCCACCGCTTCGCCATCACCTACCACCGCCAACAGCGGCGCAAAGGCACCCTGCGCAGCGCGCTCGACGAGATTCCCGGCATCGGCGAAAGCTACCAGAAGCGGCTGCTCAACCACTTCGGCTCGGTCAAAGCCATGCGCGAAGCCAGTGTCGAGGACTTCGAGAAGGTCAAAGGCATCGGCCACGCCAAAGCCGAAGCGCTGTACAACGCGCTGCACGAGCAGTGAGCCGGACCGGTCCAGCAGCCCAGAGTGAATTTTCGGTTGCGGGGCCTGTGGTTGACATATTCGAGGCAAAGTGTCGGCTAGCATGGGAACAGACATCAAGGAGGGGATATGGCCAATCATCGTTGCGCTGTACTCGGCAAACCCGTCGCGCACTCATTGTCACCCGTGCTCCACAACGCGGCCTACCATTCGCTGAAACTCGACGATTGGCTGTACGACAAGCACGAGGTGGGGGAAGACGACCTCGACGCTTTCCTCAAAGGCCTTGACTCGACGTGGGCTGGCCTGAGCCTGACCATGCCGTTGAAGAAGACCATCCAACCGTACGGTGTTCCGGAAAATCTATGGGCCAAGGAACTGAAGGTGGCGAATACCGCGGTATTCGACTGGAGCGTGGCTACCGATGATCCCGCTTGGCCGAACGGCAAACCGGGCATCAAGCTATACAACACCGATGTCATCGGCATCCAACTCGCCTTCGACCACGCCAATCGCGAACTCGGCGAACACCACACCGCGTCGAGAAGCGGCACCGCGCTGATCATCGGCAATGGCAACACCGCCACTTCGGCGTTGGCCGCATGCTGCATGATGCCCGAAATCGGCCATATCATCGTCGCCGCCCGCCACCCCGGGAAATACACCGGGCTTAAACCAGTGGCCGAAAAGTTCGTCAACGTGCATAACCCGTACGGCGAAATCGAATTAGGCGACGATCAGGCCCTGCTCGAGGCAGCCCGCAACGCCACCTATGTCATCAACACGATTCCCGGACATGCGGCCGACAACGTCGCGGATGCCCTCGCCAATGCCGGAACCGAGCCATTCTCCGGACTGCTGCTGGACGTGGTCTACGATCCACGCCCCACCAAGCTCATGGAAGCCTGGCGCGCTCATGGCGGTCACGCCATCGGCGGCGAAGAAATGCTGCTGTACCAAGCTCTCGTACAGGTATTGCTGATGACCGGTATCTGGGATGACGACCCACCCAGCGATGCCGACCAGCGTCTGCAGGACACCACCACCGAAGACGACCAGCTGGAGATCGCGATGCGCAAAGCTCTTGAGGAGGCGCTGTAATGAGTCAACAGACAACGAGCCGTGATACCGGCGAGACGGCCGCCGCGAATACGCCGGCGAATTCCGCGACATCCACATCGACTCCGGACAACCAGCCGACCCCGCTTGATGCCTTCGAAGTGCTGCTCATCACCGGTATGTCCGGCGCAGGCCGCTCTCATGCCGCTGACTGCGTGGAAGACATGGGATGGTATGTGGTCGACAACCTGCCTCCCAAACTGCTTATCCCGCTTGTCGACATGATGACCACCTCCGGTTCCGGATCGGGGTCAGGCGTCCACAAGCTTGCCGCCGTCATCGACGTGCGCTCTAGCTATTTCGACGCGCTGGCCGCCGTGCTCGGACATCTGGATGATCTCGGAGTCAAAACCCATATTCTGTTCCTCGACGCCAGCAACGAAGTGCTCATCAAGCGCTATGAATCCGTGCGCCGTCCGCACCCGCTGCAGCACGGCAACCGACTGATCGACGGCATCCTTGAGGAACGTCACCTGCTGGAAGACCTCAAGGAGCGAGCCGACTGGGTCATCGACACCAGCTCCCTGAGCATCCACCAGCTGTCCACCAAACTCTACGAGACGATGCTCGGCTCCGGCCCCACCACCGTGGCAGTACACATCTTCAGCTTCGGCTTCAAATACGGCATGCCCATCGACGCCGATTTCGTGGCCGACGTGCGTTTCCTGCCCAACCCGTTCTGGGTGCCCAACCTGCGCGAGCTTACCGGGCATGACAAGCCGGTCGCCGACTATGTGCTTTCCAGCAAGGGAGCCAAGGAATTCCTCGACGCTTATGAGAAAGCTATCGAGATTGCGTTGGAAGGATACGCCCAGGAAGACAAGCACTATGTAACCATCGCCGTCGGCTGCACCGGTGGTCAGCACCGGTCGGTGGCGATGAGCGAAGAGCTGGCTCGCCGCTTACGCGCACATGGGCTCAACGTAACCGTTTCCGCGAGAGAACAGCACAAGCGTCACTCATCGTAAGCAGGCGTCGAGCGGTCATCGGGCAAGCGTTCGGTGACCACACTGCGAGAAAGCAAAGCCCATAATACGTATCAAACAGGTTCGCTTGTCCACCAGATTAGGTATCACAGAAAGCCGATGGCTTCCGACCGTGTGACAGCAAATAACGGCACGAAGCGCCTGAAGCATTGAGAAGAACGGGACTGTAGGAGGTAGATCTTGGCTCTTCTGGACGATGTCAAAAGCGAGTTGGCGGCCTTTGAAGGCGATTCGCCAGCCGCGATCAAGGCCCAAGCTGCGGCCATGATCCGTTTTGGCGGCGGTCTTCGACCGGTACAGAATACATACGTTATCCAAGCCGTATTCACCTCGCTTGACGTTGCAGAATGGCTGAAGAACACGTTGAGGAACACGTTCGGGCACGAAGCCGAGGTCAATCACCTCACCCGTCAGACCCCGAACGGCCCTGTCGAGACCTACGTGGTGCTCGTCACCCGCAACGTAGTGGCCTTGGCTTTGCAGACCGGACTGGTCGACCGCCGCAAGCAGCAGGTCCGTGGACTGCCGTCTGAAGTGGTCAACGGATCCATCGCCCAAATCAAAGCGGCATGGCGCGGCGCCTTCATGGCCCGTGGCTTCCTGTCCGATCCCGGTAAGGCCAGCTTCCTGGAAATCGCTTGCCCCACGGAAGAGGCCGCCATGGCCCTGTGCGGCGTGGCCCGCCGTCTCGGCATCCAGGCCAAGCATCGCACGCTGCGTAGCTCCGAGCGCGTGACCCTCAAGGATCCCGACGCCATCGAACGCATGCTCAAGCTCATGGGCGCCACCCGTTCGGCCCGCGAATGGACCGGCAAGCGCTCCGACGGCGAGGCCCGCGGCAAGGCCAATCGTCTGGCCAACTTCGATGACGCCAATATGCGCCGTTCCGCCAAGGCAGCCGCCGAAGCCAGCGAAAAAGTGCAGCATGCTTTCGAAGTACTCGGCGATAACATTCCGGACAACCTTCGTCAGGCCGGCCAGCTGCGCATCGATCACGTGGACAAGAGCCTCGAGGAGCTCGGCAAGATCGCCGAACCGCAAATCACCAAGGATGCGATTGCCGGCCGAATTCGCCGACTGCTTCAGCTTGCCGAGAAGACGGAGAAGGCTCGAGCAGCCGAAGGCAAGTAACCCGACAATCCGATTTGCCGTGCCTATTCGGCAGAACGCGACAACGACGTAACGAAACACCGCATTCAGTCAGTAGACGAATGCGGTGTTTTGTTCCGGAATGCCTGTAATATGCAAAGTGGCAAAATTGGCCACTTTGACGTGTGATTCGTCAAGGAAAGGATATTCATGAAGACACTCAAGGACCTTGGAGATCTCAAGGGCAAGCGCGTTCTGGTTCGCGCTGATTTCAATGTTCCGCTGGACGGCACCACCATCACCGATGACGGTCGAATCAAGGCCGCTCTGCCGACCATCAAGACCCTGCGTGAAGAAGGCGCCAAGGTCATCCTCATGGCCCACCTTGGCCGTCCGAAGGGCAAGGTCGTTCCTGAGCTGAGCCTGGCCCCGGTCGCCGCCCGCCTCGGCGAGCTGCTCGGCGCCAACGTGCCGCTGGCCAAGGACACCTACGGCGAGGACGCTCAGGCCAAGGTCGCCGCCATGAACGATGGCGACGTTGTGCTGCTTGAGAACGTTCGTTTCAACCCGGAGGAGACCTCCAAGGACTCCGACGAACGCGCCGCTTACGCCAAGAAGATCGCCGCCCTCGGCGAAGCCTTCGTTTCCGATGGCTTCGGCGTAGTGCACCGCGCCCAGGGCTCCAACTACGACGTTGCCGCCGATCTGCCGGCCGCCGCGGGTCTGCTGGTCGAGAAGGAAGTCAAGGCCCTGTCCAAGGCCACCGAGAACCCGGAGCGTCCGTTCACCGTGGTGCTCGGCGGTTCCAAGGTCTCCGACAAGCTCGGCGTCATCGAGAACCTGCTCGAAAAGGCCAACCGTCTGGTCATCGGCGGCGGCATGGTGTTCACCTTCCTCAAGGCCAAGGGCTACGAGGTCGGCACCTCCCTGCTTGAAGAGGACCAGCTTGAGAAGGTCAAGGGCTACATCGAGACCGCCGAGAAGAACGGCGTTGAGCTCGTGCTGCCGACCGACGTCGTCGTGAACGCCGGCTTCCCGGCCGGTGACACCCCGGTTGCTCCGGAAGTCGTTGCCGCCGACGCCATCCCGGCCGACAAGATGGGTCTGGACATCGGCCCGGAGTCCCAGAAGCTCTTCCACGACAAGATCGTCGACTCCAAGACCGTCGTGTGGAACGGCCCGATGGGCGTGTTCGAGGTTCCTGAGTTCGCCGCCGGCACCAAGGCCGTGGCCCAGGGTCTGGTCGACGCCACCGCAGCCGGTGCGTTCACCATCGTCGGTGGCGGCGACTCCGCCTCCGCCGTGCGCAACCTTGGCTTCCCGGAGGACGGCTTCTCCCACATCTCCACCGGTGGTGGCGCTTCCCTCGAGTTCCTCGAGGGCAAGGAGCTGCCGGGCCTGAAGGTGCTTGAGTAATCACCTTTTGTAGCTCCCCTCGCTGAGGGGAGCTACGTATTTTTTGGAAGGGAAACAATTCATGGCGTCCAAACGCATTCCGTTGGTGGCCGGCAACTGGAAGATGAACTTCGACCATCTTGAAGCCACTTACTTCGTGCAGAAGCTGGTATGGCTGTTGCGTGACGCTCGCTTCGACTTCAAACGCTGCGAAGTCGCGCTTTTCCCCTCGTTCACGTCATTGCGCAGCGTACAGGTGCTGGTCGAAGCCGACAAGCTCCATGTCGCCTACGGCGCACAATCCGTTTCCGTGACCACCCAAGGTGCCTTCACCGGCGATGTGTCCGCGGACATGATCGCCCATCTCGGTTGCTCGTACGTCATCGTCGGCCACTCCGAACGCCGCAAATACCATCCTGAAGATGACGCCAATATCGTCGATCAGGTACGTGCCGTGCTCGCCGCCGGTATGCAGCCGATTTTGTGCGTCGGCGAAAGCTTCGAGGAACGACGTCAAGGCATTGAACTCGATTTCGCCGTGGGCCAGGTACGAGACGTCACCCGCGATCTCAACGAAGAACAAGCCGCCAAACTCATCGTGGCCTATGAACCTGTCTGGGCCATTGGCACCGGCATGGTGGCCACTCCGCAATCCGCCCAGGATGCCGCAAACGCCATCCGCAACGATTTGAAGACCACTTTTGGCACGAAGGTATCCGATAGCGTACGTATCCTGTACGGCGGATCGGTCACCTCGAAAAACGCGGCGGAACTCATTTCCCAACCCGACGTCGACGGCTTCCTGATCGGAGGAGCGGCCTTGGACGTTGAGGAACTCGCCAAAATCGCTCGACTGGCACTGAAATCCACGAGATCACGGAACTAATGCCACGGTTTTCCCGTGTGTGCGCTATGCTGGTCAACAGTCCAATCAATCCGGAGGTACCCTGTGACCGCTCTTAAGATCACGCTGCAAGTCATCGTCGTGCTGCTCAGCTTCGTGCTGACCCTGCTCATCCTTATGCACAAGGGCAAGGGCGGCGGCTTGTCCGACATGTTCGGCGGCGGTCTGACCCAGAACGCCGGTACTTCCGGTGTCGCCGAAAAGAACCTGAACCGTTGGACCGTTATCATCGCTCTGGTGTGGGTGGCCTTGATCATCGGCCTCGACATGATGACCAAGTTCAACCTCGGCTGACAGGCTTGCACGCCATATAGACTTGTCGCTCGCGACCCATGACCGTTACCGTCGGTCATGGGTCGTATGCGTTCTATCGAGTATTACGAAAGGACAACACCATGGTCACTATGAACCGCAACAAGGTCGTTATCGTCGGCACCGGCCAGGTCGGTGCCACCGCCGCCTTCGGCATCGTCACGCACGGCCTATGCAATGAGCTCGTGCTCATCGACCGCTCCGCCGCCAAAGCTCTGGGGGAGGCCCGCGACCTCGATGACGGCAGCGAATTCCAGGACCGCCACGTCAAGGTGCGCGCCGGCGACTACGCCGACTGCAAGGACGCGGACATCGTCGTCATCACCGTGGGCCGCAAGCCGCCGGCCAACTCCAACCGCATGGCCGAACTCGGCTTCACCGTGGGTCTTGTGGGCGAAGTGGTCGACAACGTCATGGCCTCCGGCTTCGACGGCGTGATCGTCATGGTCTCCAACCCGGTCGACGTGATGGCCTGGTATGCCTGGAAACGTTCCGGCCTGCCGCGCACCCAGGTGCTGGGCACCGGCACCGCGCTCGACACCTCGCGCCTCAAGACCATCATCGGCGAAGAGACCGGCCTCGACCCGCGTAACGTGGGCGGCTTCGTGATGGGCGAACACGGCGATTCCCAGTTCACCGCATGGTCCACTGTCTCGCTCGGCGGCAAGCCATTCGCCCGCTTCCTAGCCGACAACCAGGATCGTTTTGCCTCCGTGTCCACCGCCGAAATCGAAGAGAAGACCCGCACCCGTGGCGATGAGATCGTCGCGGCCAAGGGCGGCACCAACTTCGGCATCGCCTCCACCGTGGCCGGCATCGTGC
>JAIJEI010000073.1 GCA_022739095.1 Bifidobacterium sp. | reverse complement strand
CACCGAAACGTTACCGTGCCGACATGTGTGCGACACTTCGGCGTCAAATTGCGTTTGACCGCACTCCGTACTATATTGTTGCGAGTTGCTTTGCGGAGCAAAGTAACATCCAAGGGGCTGTAGCTCAGTTGGTAGAGCGCTTCGTTCGCATCGAAGAGGTCGCGGTTTCGACTACCGTCAGCTCCACGAGACCCTCTGCATTCATTCCACCGCAGAGGGTCTTTTCATTTGTTTTCGTTGAAATTCTGCCATCTTGCGTTTCAAGGGGCTGATTTGGGGTTTGCCGGAGGTCTACTTGCGTTTCGAGGGGCTGATGGTCAAGTAGATACGCCGTCAAAATGGCGGAATAGCGTTGCGTCAAAGCCGTTTGTACTGGTGCTTCACCGGATGAGGAGCCCCTTGAAACGGAAGTAGACCTCCGGAACATGTGAGATCAGCCCCTGCAAAGGGAGAATGCCTCGATTTCGCCATGGATTGTCGTGGATTGCTCTGTGGCATGGGCAATACTGGGAGTATGACAAGCGCAGATGAGTTGAATGAGCAGTATGACGCTGACGGTAGCGTGACGCAAGTGCCTGAACGCAATGATGAAGTTCATGCCGGCGAATCCGCCGCCACCCAATCCCGCGAATCGGCCGTGACCATCCCCACCGGCACCGTGGTGCTCGCCGCAACCCCGATCGGCAATGTCGGCGACGCTTCAGCCCGTCTGGTGGCCCTCCTGGAACGGGCCGATATCGTGGCCGCCGAAGACACGCGCCGCCTCTATGATCTCGCCCGTCGCCTCGGCGTCTATGTGAACGGTCGCGTGATCGCCTATCACGGCCACAACGAGCGCGACAAGGCCGACGGTCTGCTCGACCAGGTCGAAACCGGCGCCACTGTGCTCGTCGTCTCCGACGCCGGCATGCCCACCATCAACGACCCCGGCTTGGCCATCGTGCGCCGTGCCATCGAACGCGGTCTGCCCGTCACCTGCGCGCCCGGCCCCTCCGCCGTGCTCGACGCGCTCGCCCTCTCCGGCCTGCCCACCGACCGCTTCTGCTACGAAGGCTTCCTACCGCGCAAGCATTCCGAGCGCGTGCAGTATCTGCGCATGCTGTTGCCCGAACGCCGCACCATCGTGTTCTACGAGACGCCTCATCGCATTGCCGATTCGATGGACGATTTGCTGGACGCGTTCGGTCCCAATCGCCCGATGGCCCTGTGCCGTGAACTCACCAAGGATTATGAGCAGATTCGTCGCGGCCCGATTGGCGAGATTCGCCAAAGTGTGATTGATGATCCGCCCCGTGGCGAGATGGTGCTGGTCATCGGCGGCGCGTCCAACGAGGAGGCCGAAGCGGCCGCGCCCAGCACATTGAGCGTGGATGACATGGCCGTGCTCTCCATCGACCGTGCTTTGGAGGACGGCTTGCGTATCAAGGACGCCATCGCGCAAGTGGTGCAGGAGCATCCATTGGCTGACGGATCGCTGGCCAATCGCAAGCAGGTGTATGCGGCTGTGCTGAAAATCAAGGGATAGCGCAGCAGCCAGCGATTATCTCCCCGTTACGCTTCCATCGACTCGAACAATATTTCCAACGCCTGCCGGACCCCGGGCCCGCCACGCTGCGAGACCAATTCCAGCAAAGGCGCGTCGGCTTTGGGATTGGCAACCAGCCATTTACGCAGTTCGGGCACGTGATATGCGATGTGCCAGAGCACGGCAACATCCGTATCAGGCGAACATGCCACCGCGGGCGTAAGTCTGATGGGCGGTTCAGGCGGCGCGGTCATATCCGAGATTGCGCGCGATGCGGATTCGGATGAGTGTGCCGCCGCCGCGTGGCGAGGCAACCGTTGCGCCTGCCGCAAATGCCGTAAACGGTGAGCGGCATGGCGGCCTCTGCGATGGCCTCTGACAATGAACCCCCTCGTCATGCGCATTGCTCCAAAGCCGGTTCGTCAATCTCCTTCTGCACCGATTCGAAAAACATGCGTGCGCGTCCGGCGTACTTGTGATGCCGATGCTCCTTGACGATTTGCAGACAGTCGTTCGGCCTGAACTGGTACGCGGACATCAGCTGACACACCAGCGCGTTGACGGTGGAAGGATCGGGGATGTCTTCAGGACTCATCACCAGGTCGCAAGCCGTACGGGCTGGCGTGGTGACAGGCAGCCCGCCGAGCTTGATGATTTGCTCCGGCAACGTCAATCTTTTGAATACGCGGATACGGCGGCTGACGGATGCCGAGCGGAAGTGCGATGTGGAAATCACGTCTATGGTGCTCGGAAAGTCGGGACCTCCCAGCCATACCCAAGCGGCGGTCATCGAACACACCACAGTGCCAAACGGGGCGACCTCCGCGACGATTTTCGCGCGACCATACAGTGTGCCCGAATGCTCGATCCAGTAGCCGGCGGAATCGTCGAGCTTACGTAACGCGCCGAAGACGGCCAGACGGTTAAGGCTGAGCGGTCCCGGCAGATCCTTGGTAAACAGTATCGGCGGCACCGCGGGCTGCGCGGTTGCCGGCGAGGTGACTGTTGTGATGTCCGTCATCGGACCTGCTGTGATATCCATGACCGAACAATATGCAGAAGTACGGCTTGCGCGCCACCGGATAGGCGAAAACGGTGGATAAGTGCATAACTTCACTAGGTGCGCAAATGATGTGGATAACTCGGTGGATATCGACAGGCGGAAGTGTGTGCGGATGTGCGTGGACGTGCGTACGGATGTACGTACGGATACGTGTGCGAATGCGTATGCGGATAAGCGCGCAAACGGTGTACGGATAAATATGTGGGGAAGTTGCGGGTGGATAGGTGAGTGGGATGAGGATGGCGGCGCGGCAGCTATCCGGGCGTGTCCCCGCCGCGCCGGATAATCAAGCCTTATGAGTCATGTTTTGGTGAATGTTGCTTGGCCGTATGCAAACGGCCCCCGTCATATCGGCCACGTTGCAGGATTTGGTGTGCCCTCCGACGTCTACGCGCGCTACGAGCGCATGAAGGGCAATGATGTGCTCATGGTGTCCGGCACCGATGAGCACGGCACCCCGATTCTCGTTGAGGCGGAGAAGGAGGGCCTCACCGCCCAGGAGCTGGCCAACCGCTACAACCGCGTGATCGCCAAGGATCTGTGCGACCTCGGCCTGAGCTACGACCTGTTCACCCGCACCACCACCGGTAACCACGAGCACGTGGTGCAGGAGATGTTCAAGCAGTGCTTGGAGAACGGTTACATCTACAAGGGCACCCAGCAGGTGGCGATTAGCCCGTCCACCGGCCGCACCCTGCCCGATCGCTACATCGAGGGTGAGTGCCCGATTTGCCACGCCGAAGGTGCGCGTGGCGACCAGTGCGACGCCTGTGGCAACGAGCTCGACCCGGACGAGCTCATCAACCCCGTTTCCAAGATCAACGGCGAAACCCCGCGCTTCGAGCAGACCGAACACTACTTCCTCGACCTGCCGGCGCTCGCCGAAGCCAACAAGGCTTGGCTGGAGACCCGCAAAGGCTGGCGTACCAACGTCATCAACTTCTCGCTCGGCCTGTTCAAGGAGGTCAAGCCGCGCGCCATCACCCGCGACATCGACTGGGGCATCCCGGTGCCGGTGAAGGGCTGGATCGACAACCCGAACAAGAAGCTGTACGTGTGGTTCGACGCCGTGATCGGCTACCTGTCGGCTTCCATCGAATGGGCCCGCCGCCAGGGCGACCCGGAGAAGTGGCGCGAATGGTGGAACGACCCGAAGTGCCCGGCCTACTACTTCATGGGCAAGGACAACATCACCTTCCACTCCCAGATCTGGCCGTCCGAGGTGCTGGCGTACAACGGCAAGGGATCCAAGAGCGGCGAAACCGGACCGATGGGTCCGCTCAACCTGCCCGAGCAGGTGGTGGCCAGCGAGTTCATGACCATGGAAGGCAAGAAGTTCAGCTCGTCGCGCGGCATCGTGATCTACGTCAAGGACATTCTGGCCCGCTACCCCGTGGACGCCGTGCGCTACTACATTTCCGTGGCCGGACCGGAATCCTCCGACTCCGACTTCACTTGGGCCGAGTTCGTGCGCCACAACAACGAGGAGCTTGCCTCGTCGTGGGGCAACCTGGTGAACCGTGTGGCCAATCTCATCAACAAGAACTTCGGTGAGATTCCGCCGCTGGACGAGGATTCGATGACCAACGAGGACCGCGGTCTTCTGGAGGAGACCGCCGCCGCGTTCGACGTGGTGGGCCCCGCCATCGAGGCCCACCATCAGAAGCACGCGCTGGCCGAGGCGATGCGCGTGGTGGGCGACATCAACAAGTACATTTCCGCCACCGAACCGTGGAAGATCAAGGACGACCAGGCTCGTCTGGGCACCGTGCTGCACGTGGCCGCGCAGGCCGTGTCCGACGCGAACCACCTGCTTGCCCCGTTCCTGCCGCATTCCGCGCAGAAGGTGTGGGAGGCGCTCGGCGGCACTGGCACGTTCTCGCCGCTGCCCGAGCTCAAGGAGGTCGAGGACCTCGACAAGCCCGGTTTCACGTATCCGATCATCACCGGCGATTACGAGCTCGGTGTGAACGTACACCCGTGGAAGAGCGAGGCGATCGAAGTCGGCGCCGTGGTGCCTAAGCCCGCACCGATCTTCGCCAAGATTCCGACCGAGGCCGTGGAAGAGGAGCTGGCTCGCTTCGAGGAGGCGCTGGCCGCCCGCCGTGCCGCCGAAGCCGAGCGTCTGGCCGCCGAGAAGGCCAAGCTCGCCGCCGAATAGGCGGCATGCGCCCCACCGATCCTGGCCGTGGCCGATGGGCCGTACCGTTGCCATCCCGTGCGATGGCGGCGGCACGGCCCGTTGTGTCGGCGGGCGTCACAAATTCGTCACACTCCGCCAAGACTTTTCCCAGACAAGCACATCAATTCGCCAAGCATGGGGCGGTTATATAAAAGATGTCAACGGAATGAAGTTCATACCGGTGGCGAGGTTCTTCGAACCCCATAACTGAACCCTTCTTCTCTCTTCTCTCTCACCCGGCGGCCCCCTCCGTCGGGTTTCTTCTTTTTGACTGCTGGTTGCATGATAAGACCCGAATTGTGGCGGAGTTTTCTTCTACCTATGGTGAGGAACTGTTGCGTTCATTGAACGAATGGAGGACCATGTATACCGTCACATTTCCGGGCAACCTGACTCAAGCGGAATCGGCCTTGGTCAAGCGAGGCACCATACAGATTGCCGCGTTGCTGGCCGCAAAAATCACCGGCCGCGGGCTCATCATCAACGACGGCGACATCGAATACTCATGGGATTTCATCCTGGTCGACGCCAGCAGCGATGAACAGAACACCTTTGACGAGCGACTATTGCGGATGCTGTCCGACTACATCCACGCCGGATTTCCCGATGCCGTAGTCCGCTACACCAAGCACGAGGCACCAAAGCTCAGCAAATAAACGTGAATGCCCCGCCTCTCTGAACAGAGAGGAGGGGCATTCGAATATATGCTCCCGCTGGCGGGGGCTAAGAGAAAACGTCAGCGGCAGCGGCGGGTGAGGGGCTGCCAGGGGTCGAGCTCGACCGGTTCGGCGGCGAGCAGGGCGCGGGTGGCGTCGTCGAGGTATTCCTTGCGGATGATGAGCTCGGTAACGTAGCGGTCGAACCAGGCGTCGGACATGACGTAGTAGCCGTCTTTGCCGGAATCCTTGCCCCAGCTGTTCTCCACCTTCCAACGGTTCGGCTTGCCGTCCTCGCCGAGATTCACGCCGGTGAAGGTCATGGCGTGGTTGCTCGGGCTGTCGGCGTATTCGAGGCCGTGGGCCTTGTCACCGGTGAATTCGGTGCCGAACAGCTGGTCGACGCGCACCACGGACTGGTCGAAGAAGCCGTCCTTGCGCAGGGCGAACTGCGTGCAGTCGCAGGCGAACCAGATCGGGTGGCCGGCGGTGAGCTGGTCAAGCGCGGCCTTCTTGAACACGTCCAGCGGCACGTTGACGAACTCCATATCGCCCGCCTCGGCCACGTTCGCGCTGAAGCGGATGCGGTAGCGCCGGTTGAACGGGCGGTTCTTGAGCGGGGCGTTGGCCAGCGTCACGAAATCGTTGACGTCCACCGGCACGTACTTCTTGTAGAACTCAAGCGGGGTGATGCCGATCTCGCGAATCTGCGGGCGCTCGTCCTTACCGGTCGTCGGCTTGTCGGACTTGCCCTCGCACTTGCATGCGTCGCCGCACTTGCAGGATTCGGCCTTGTCGGCCTTGCACTTGCAGACCTTGCCCTCGGACTTCTCGTCCTCGTCATCATCCTTGGTGCGCGCGAAGAAGTCGAACTTCTCCGGCGGCTCACCGAGCGACACGGCGCAGATGCGGTACACGGTGCCCATGTACTCGTCCTTCAGCGCACGCAGCTCGTCCTCAGACGCCCCCGCAGCCGAACGACGGCGCAGCTCGGCCGCAAACTCGCGCAGCTTGGAGTTGAGGTACTGCTTGAAATCGTCGGAATTACGAGAGTTCTCGGACTCCGGGTAAGCGCTCTTGGGCACCAGGCCGTACTTGTTCACCAGCGCGGCGAACATCTGCCACCAGCCGCCGTCATCGGACGGGCCCCAGTTGATGGCCTCGAACAAGCGCGAGTCGGTCGCCTCGTCGAGCGTGCGCAACACGTTCTCCAGATAAGTGTTCGACTTCTCCATCGCATCCCAGAAGAACAGGTAGGCCTCGGAGAACTCGAAATCCTCAAGATTCCAACGATGCATGAGTTCGTAACGCAACGTGTTCAGAGAGGCGAACATCCAGCAACGGCCGGAACGCTCCTGATTGGTGATCGAGCCCTGCTTGAGTTCGATGGAGAAGTCGCGCGGCAGCGCACGCACGCCGCGATAGTCGGTGGCCGCCTTGAGCACGCCGGCCGAAACCGCCGCGTCCGCCGCGATCAGGTTGGCGCGGTCCTTGTTGAAGTCTTCGGTGTACGTACGCAGAAGTTCGGGTTTGATGGCCCGTGCGCTGGCGTCTGTCGTCATGATGCCCCTGTCTGATGCTGATGATGCTGATGGATATTCTGCTGCCGGCGGCGGGGACTGTCACCATCCGAGTCGGCGGACTACTGACACGGAAGTATAAAGCATGTCCAGCAAAGTCTCAGGAAATGCAAAATTAACAAACGGGTGTTTATCCAGCGCTTGCCCAATATCCAGTAAGGTTTCTTAACGATTTCCATTACAGAAAAAGGTCAAAAAGTCAATACCCAGATTCCACATAATGAACTTAATTGGCGTATTTGAGCGGGGGGGGGTATCACTTTTCCAGTTGTTTGGGAGGTGATTGGGTGTTCAAGTACATCATCAAGCGCATTGTGAACTACGTGATCATGCTGTTCGTAGCAGTATCGATGACGTATTTCCTGGCCAGCGCATTCATGGATCCGCGTTCGAACTACATGTCGCGCAATCCGCATCCGCCGATCGCGTCGATCAACCGGTCGCTCGATCTGGCCAACATCAACGATCAGACGCCGGTCGTCATCCGTTACTTCCGCTGGCTCAAGGGCATCCTCACCCAGTGGAACTGGGGCCTGAGCCCGGACCAGTCGCCGGTGGCGCCGGCCATCGCCTCCCGTATCTCCGCTTCGCTGCAGTTGGTGACGCTCGCCACCGTGCTCTCCATCATCTTCGGCGTGAGCATCGGCGTGTACACGGCCATCCGCCAGTACAAGTGGCAGGACCGCGTGCTCAACACCACCGCAACGTTCTTCCTGGTGGTTCCGGCCGCCGTCATGGGCCTGATGGTGGTGCTGCTGGCCATCAACTTCAACAACATCGTGGGCAACCGCGTGTTCTACGTGACCGGCCTGCACTCCTACCAAGGCTCCAACCCGGTGCTCTGGGTGTTTGACTACCTGCAGCACCTGATCCTGCCCACCATCGTGATGACGATTCCGGGCATGGTGGGCTACCACCTCACCCAGCGCACGTACCTGCTCGACACCATGAACGCCGACTACGTGCGCACCGCCCGCGCCAAGGGCCTGACGCTCAACGCGGCCATCCGCCGCCACGCGCTGCGCACCTCGCTGATTCCGACCGCCGTGGACGTGGCCTTCTCCATCGCCGGTGTGTTCACCGGCGCGGTGATCACCGAAAACGTGTTCGCCATCAACGGCCTGGGCATGTACTTCACCCAGACCATCGCCAACAACGACATCAACGGTGCCGTGGCCGTGGCCGCGTTCGGTGGCGTGTGCACGCTGACCGGCGCGCTGCTGGCGGATATCTTCTCCGCTTGGCTTGACCCGCGCATCCGACTGAGCTGAGCCCCGCGCAAAGGACGATCAAACATGATGAACGACAACGAGAACATGGTCTCCGACGCCGTCGCCCAGGATATGGAACTCACCGATCCGCAGGGCAGCGAACCGCAGTCCGCCGACGCCAAGAACGCCCAGGAGGCTTCCAGCAGCGACGACTTCCACCGCACCGGACGCATGCAGCTGTACGTGCGCCGCTTCATGCGCCGCCCCTCGGCCGTGGTGGGTCTGGTGGTGCTGATCCTGCTGATTCTCTTGGCGATTTTCGGCTCGAAATTCTCCCAGTGGAGCTACGACGAGCCCGATTTCGCCGCTCTCGCCTCGCCGCCGTCCGCCCAGCACTGGCTGGGCACCACGGTCGGTGGCTCGGATATGTACGCGATGATCATCCGGGGCCTCGGCCGTTCGCTGACCATCGGTATCTTCAGCTCCATCGGCACCACGATCATCGCCGCGCTGGTAGGTACGGCCGTGGCGTTCTTCGAGGGCTGGTTCGAGAAGGTCGGCATGTGGATGCTCGATATGCTGCTCGTTGTGCCATCCTTCCTGCTCATCGCCCTGATCGTCGGCATGGCAACGGGCGGCAGCGACTGGCTGTGGCTGGCCGTCGGACTGACCGCGTTCGGCTGGATTGGCTATGCGCGTACGCTGCGCACGCTGACCCTGAGCCTGCGCGACCGCGAATACATCCGCGCGGCGAAGTTCATGGGCGTGCCGTCCTTCACCATCA
>JAIJEI010000072.1 GCA_022739095.1 Bifidobacterium sp. | reverse complement strand
ACCCAAGGCGACGTGGCCAGTCGGGTCGGATTGAAACACGCCAGCTCGCGGTTCAGCGCGTATGCCGCAGCCGCGCCGCGCGGCGTGATCGGACGGTTCGCGTCCGAACCCTTCCATAGCTTGCGCGCTTCCGCCTTGCCGTGACGCACGATAATCACCGGCACCGCGTCCAGTGCACCTTCTTCGACCCGATCAACGAATAGCGCGAGGATGTCCTTATCGGTGGAATGGCTGAGCTTCTTGCGGGCCTCGGCCGGCGTCAGCCACAAAACTTCGTCGATTTCGCCGATGTTCGCCCGATGCACCGGGCCAAACGCATGGGTGCGCCGCAGATTGTCGATGGCGCTGATCGGCGTGGCCATCCAGAACTGGATATGCTTGGTGTCCGCCGAACGATCCTTGGTATGGCGCTGTTTGCTGCCCTCTTCGGACAGCGGGTACTCGATGTCGCCCAGATAGGGGCCAAGTTCCACGGACAGGCCCGATTCCTCGCCGATCTCGCGTACGGCGGCATGCCGGTGCGATTCGTTCGGGTCGACCTTGCCTTTCGGCCAGCTCCAGTCGTCGTATTTCGGGCGGTGCACGACGCACAGTTCGATGCGGTTGAGTACGTTGTCTGCCGCGGCCGGGCTGTCGGCCTGCGCCGGGTCCGGGGTGGGAGCCGCGTCCGATGCGCCGTGTGCTGCCGTGGCCTTGCCGTAAGAATCCGTGGTGTTCGCGATGATGGTGCCATCGGTGGCAATATTGGATTTCTCTGATGGAGATGATGCCTGCGTCGGCTCGGCATCATCCTTCCACCGGTACAGAATACCGCCGGCGGCTTCCACGATTCGTCTCATACTGTTCGTACTCATCTCTTGTATTGTAGGTCACGTTGGACCGCTGCTACGTAGTTTTTGCGCATGGAACGACGATGCCCGGCTCCTCTCGAAAGAGGAGCCGGGCATCGTAACCACCCTCAGTCAGCTTGCGTTGACAGGGAGCATCCAGTGAAATCAGTTGTGCGAATTGGGGCGACGCTGGTGCTTGCGAATCAGGTATTCCTGACTATCGACCAGCGGGCGGCCCTCGTCGTCCTTGGTGTGCAGCACATACGTGCCGTCGGGCTGCATGTGCCAGCTCATGGTGGAGTCGGCCATCTGCAGGTCCACGTACTTGATGAGCCCGTCGACCTGCTCCGGGGCGGTGACGCGCACCAGAGCCTCGACGCGGCGGTCAAGGTTGCGGTGCATGAGGTCGGCCGAACCGATGTAGACCTCCGGGCCGGAAGCCGGGCCCTCGCCGATCTGCGGGCCGTCCGCGTTGCAGAAGGCGTAGATGCGGGAGTGCTCCAGGAAGCGGCCGAGGATCGAACGTACGCGGATGTTCTCGGACAGGCCGGGAACGCCGGGCTTCAGAGCGCAGATGCCGCGTTCGACGATGTCGATCTTCACGCCGGCCTGAGAGGCACGGTACAGGGCGTCGATGGTCTTCTCGTCCACGATGGAGTTGACCTTGATCTTGATCCAAGCCTCCTTGCCGGCGCGGGCGGCGTCCTCCTCGCGGCGGATGCGCTGAATCAGACCGGTGCGCACGGTGCGCGGGGCCACCAGCAGGCGATGGAAGCTGGACTTCGGCGCGTAACCGGAGAGCTGGTTGAACAGACGGGTCAGATCCTGACCGACCACCGGGTCGCAGGTCAGCAGGCCCAGATCGGTGTACAGTCGCGCGGTCTTTGGGTTGTAGTTACCGGTGCCCACATGGCAGTAGCGGCGTAGGCCGTCCGCTTCCTGACGCACGACTTCGATGAGCTTGCAGTGGGTCTTCAAGCCCACGATGCCGTATACCACGTGTACGCCGGCGCGTTCGAGCTTGCGAGCCCAGGCGATGTTGGCGTCCTCGTCGAAACGAGCCTTGATTTCCACCAAAGCCAGCACCTGCTTGCCGGCATGAGCGGCGTCGATCAGGGCGTCGATGATCGGCGAGTTGGAGCTGGTGCGGTACAGGGTCTGCTTGATGGCCAGCACCTTCGGGTCCGCGGCGGCCTGCGCAAGGAAGGCCTGCACGGAAGTGGAGAAGGAGTCATAGGGGTGATGCAGCAGGATGTCGCGCTCGCGGATGGCGGCGAAAATGTCCTGCGCACGGGAGGACTCGACCTCGGCGATCTGGCGGTTCGTGGTCGGCACGAACGGACGGTTCTTCAGGTCCGGGCGGTCCACGCTGCCGAGCTCAAAGAGCACGGTCAGGTCCAGCGGGCTGGGCAGACGGTATACCTCGTCCTGGCTCACGCCGAGCTGGTCGGCGAGCAGCTGGGAGAGGAAGGGGCTCGTGGTGTCCGTGATCTCCAGGCGGATCGGCGGTCCGAAGCGGCGGCGCAGCAGCTCCTTCTCCATGGCGTTGAGCAGGTTCTCGGCGTCATCCTCTTCCACGTCGATGTCCTCGTTACGAGTCACGCGGAAGGAGCGGGCCTCCTTGATGATCATGCCCGGGAACAGGGATTCCAGATGCGCGGCGATGAGCTTTTCCATGGCGATGAAGCCGTAACGCTCGTCCTTGGACTCCTCATCGGTCATGTCGTCCACCGGCACCAGACGCGGCAGGTTGCCCGGGATCTTGACACGGGCGAAGTGCGACTTGCCGGAGGCCGGGTTCTCCACAATCACGGCCAGGTTGATGGAACCGCCGGAAATGTAGGGGAACGGGTGGGCCGGGTCCACAGCGAGCGGCGTCAGGACCGGGAACACCTGCTGGCGGTAGTAGCGCGAGAGGCGCTCCTGCTCGGCGGATGTGAGCTTGTCCCACGTCAGCAGGACGATGCGCTCCTTCTCCAATTCCGGCAGAATGGTGTCGATCGTGTAATGCGCGTGCTCGTCTTGCAGACGGTGTGCGGTCTCGCTGATCGCGCGCAGCTGCTGACGCGGGCTCAGGCCGGCGGCAGACGGCACGGCGATGCCCGAGTCGATACGGCGCTTCAGGCCGGCGACGCGGACCATGAAGAACTCGTCAAGGTTCGAGGCGAAGATCGCGGCGAAGTTGGCGCGCTCGAGCAGGGGCATGTCTTCGTTCTCCGCACATTCGAGCACGCGCTGGTTGAACTTGAGCCAGCTGAGCTCGCGGTCGAAGAAACGGTCCTTGGGCAGCGGTGCCTCGCCTTCCTGATCGACGCGGCGGTCGTTGTTGTCGTTTTCGGCAATATGCTCTGCGATTTGGCTGCGCAGAATTGCCTTCGAGGGTGCGTCAAATATCTGTGCCATAGCTTATATCGTAAGCTCTGGCGTGGCCGGAAAACGGATGAACGCGCCAGAATTCAACGGGTGTTCATGTTAGTTCGGTGTTGGTTGGTTTTGAGTGTGCTAGCGTGCTCGCGACACGCCGTGAACGGCGGCGAAACGAACGAAATCGAACATCGGACGGGTTCGATGTGAACGGTTCAGCTCGTTTTCCGATAGCCAGAAAGTGCGATTGAACAGTTGTGATAAAAAACGCACAACGACTCTCTGCAGGTTGCGAGAAACAAAAGTGATGAATAGATTATGAGGTACAAGAACAACTGAACAGAGCAGAGCCCACAAATAGTGTATGGTCACGAGGACTGTTACGTTGAACGAGCATTGGAAAGACTTACCGTTACAACGATGATGTTGTGCAGAGATTCTGCTCCAGTAGTTGAACTTGTAGAAAAGGCCCGCTCCGGCGGGCTTTTTCGTTTGTGTGTACAGTGGAGGGCATGACGGAAACACAGCGTACGCCAGAGGGGATGTCGTCGAAACCCCGTATCAAGCCGGCCGATGCCGAAGACGGCCGCCCGGTTTCTATCTCTGCGCGTCTCGGACGACTGCAATTCCACTATTCCGGCAAGTTCCGCGTGCTGCAGATCGCCGACATTCAGGATGGGCCGAAAGTCTCCAAAGACACCATCGCCCTGATTGAGGCCAGCCTTGATGCCACACGGCCTGATCTGGTGATTTTCTCCGGCAACCAGATCGCCGGCTACGATCCGGCGTTCGCCGATTCATTCCGTAAACGTCGCTGGTGTGACGAACCTATTGCCGAATCCGCGCTGAACCATACCCGAGCGCTGGTGCGCAAGGCCATCGGCCAGTTCACCGAGCCGTTGGCAGCGCGCGGCATTCCGTGGGCCGTGACATACGGCAACCATGATTTCCAATGCGGGCTAAGCAATGCGGAACTGGACGGTATCTATCGTGAGTTCCCCGGTTGTGTCAATCCGCCAAGCGAGACCTTGCCGAACCAGATTGCATACACCTGTGGAGCGGGTGGCGCTGTGGGGATGTCGGTTGGTGCCACTGGCTCCGGTGAACCAGGCACCTTCGCGCTGCCGGTTATGGACGTTGACCATACACGCAATGTGCTGGGTCTGGTCATTCTTGACTCCGGCGATTACGTGCATGGCGGCGGCTTCGGCGCGCCGTCGCCCGCAGCACTTGCCTTCCTGAACGCCGTGCCCGACCGTATCGGTGCGAAATCAATGGTGTTCCAACACATGCCGATGCCCGAGTATTACAACGTGCTGAAGCCGGTGGCAGCCAACGCGGCGTTTGCCATGCAGGGCTATCGTTCGCACGTCGATACCTACTATGTGCTGGACGAATCGCAAACCCAGCCCGGCGGATATTTGGGAGAGGGCATATCCTGCCCGGATGCGTCAGACGAATTCGAATTGCTGCGTGAGGGGTATTTCGGCGTCGTGGCCGGGCATGATCATCGCAACGGTTTCGTCGGCGAACATGAGGGTCTGTTGCTTATCGCTACGCCGACGTGCGGATTCAATACGTACGGACCGGCTCCGGCCAAACGCGCCACGCGATTGATCGAATTTGATATCCGTCACCCTTACGAGCCGCGCACGCAATTGCTGGAGTTCGGTGAACTGGTGGGCAAGCCCAGTTCCAAACGCGCCTACACCTATGCGGTGAACCAAGCCGCGCCCGGCGAGGGCGAAGGCGATGATCTGCTGCGCAAGCCGTCGCTATGGAGCCGACTGTCCGGGTTATTCAGGTAACTGTTCCTGATAGAGACGGAAAGCGGCGCGAAGTATTCGAGGTTTCGGGGTGCCTTCCGCTGTATTGGACGATTAGTGGCAGAAATCCCGCGCCTCGACGGATACCTCGCGGGGTTCCTGCCGTTTCAGGCCGTCAAAATGGCAGAAATCCCGCGCCTCTTTCGTTGTGACGCGGGATTTCTGCCGGTTGGGCTATCGGTTGGATTGACTGGTATGTTTCAGCGAACGGCTTTGACCAGAGCCTCGGTGAGGTACTTGCCGGCGGCCATCACCAGCGGCGCATAGCGGCGTCCGGGGGCGGCGCCCATGCGGCCGGTCGGGCCGGAAATCGAGATGGCGGCGATGACTTGGCCGGAGGCGCTGCGGATCGGGGCGGAAATCGAGCACACGCCCTCTTCGCGCTCGTTCACGGACTCGGACCAGCCGCGCTTGCGTACGGCGGCCAGCTTGGTGGCGGTGAACTTGGCGTGGCGCAATCCCTGGTGCAGACGGTCGGAATCCTCCCAAGCCAGAAGAATCTGGGCGGCGGAACCGGCTTCCATCGACAGCATGGCACCCACCGGAATGGAATCACGCAGGCCGGAGGCGCGTTCCACGGCGGCGATGCACACGCGCTGATCGCCCTGGCGGCGGTAAATCTGCGCAGACTCGCCAGTGCGATCGAGCAGGGTTTGCAGAATCGGGCCGGCGGCGGTCAGCAGACGATCCTCGCCTGCTGCGGCGGCAAGTTCGGCGAAACGGGAGCCGAGTACGAATCGGCCATGCTGGTCGCGCAGTACGAAACGGTGGCGTTCCAGTGCAATAGCCAAGCGATGTGCGGTCGGTCGAGCGAGACCGGTGGCGGCCACAAGCTGGCCCAGCGTAGACGGGCCGGACTCCAGTGCATCAAGAATCTTTACGGTTTTATCGAGGACGCCAACGCCGGAATGGATTTCCCCATCGTCCTTGGCGGTGGTGTCTTCAACCGGCTCGGACTCGGTCAAGCTGTTGTTCAATGGTTCTTCTTGGGAATCAATCATAATAAGGGCGATTATGCCATCTCACATAGTGAAATGGCAAATTGGGAAGTGTCTCACAGGGTGGCCATGAAGTTGAAAGGGCGTTCGTGGACGCCGAAGAGACATGTCTGGAGCGGAACCGAGTCATGCCTAGGCCATGTTCGAGTCGGATCCGAGTCATATCGAGGCCATTATTTGACCGTATCTCAATATCCGGCATGCTCATGGCCGGGCCCATCGCAAGCACATAGGCTAATGCCACGAACAAGGCGCGAACACAATACCTCGCGCGGAATTTTTTGGAGGAACCACTATGGGAACGACACTGGCCGAGAAGGTCTGGGCCGATCATCTGGTGCGCAAGGGCAGCGACGGAGCTCCTGATTTGCTGCACATCGATCTGATGCTCATGCATGAGGTCACCAGCCCGCAGGCGTTTGAGGGCCTGCGCTTGGCCGGCCGCAAGCCGCGTCACGTGGATCAGCTCATCGCCACCGAGGATCACAACACGCCGACCGTTGATATCGATCGCCCGAACCCGGACGAGACGAGCGCGTTGCAGTTGACGACTTTGGAGAAGAACTGCAAGGAGTTCGGCGTGCGCCTGCACCCGCTGGGCGACGCCGATCAGGGTATCGTCCACGCATTCGCCCCGATTCTGGGCCTGACCCAGCCGGGCATGACCATCGTGTGCGGTGATTCGCATACGTCGACGCACGGCGCGTTCGGCGCGCTGGCGTTCGGCGTCGGCACTTCCGAGGTCGAACACGTGATGGCCACGCAGACGCTGTCCCTGAAGCCGTTCAAGACCATGGCCATCAACGTCGAGGGCAAGCTGCCCGCGGACGCGACCGCCAAGGACATCATTCTGGCGATTATCGCCAAGATCGGCACCGGCGGCGGCCAGGGTTACGTGATCGAATACCGTGGTGAGGCGATTCGCAACCTCACCATGGACGAGCGTATGACCGTGTGCAACATGTCCATCGAGGCCGGTGCTCGTGCCGGCATGATCGCGCCGGATGAGACCACGTTCGAATACCTGAAGGGCCGTCCGCACGCGCCGGAAGGCGAGCTGTGGGATCAGGCCGTGGCGTACTGGAAGACGCTGAAGACCGATGACGATGCCGTATTCGACAAGGTGGTGGATATTGACGCCACCAAGCTCGGCCCGTATGTGACGTGGGGCACCAACCCCGGCCAAGGCCTGCCGATCACCGCCTCCGTGCCGGAGCCGGACAAGATCGCCGACGTCACCAAGCGAGCCGCCGCCGAACGTGCGATTACGTACATGGGTTTGAAGCCGGGCATGCCGATCAAGGACATCGCCGTGGACACCGTGTTCATTGGTTCGTGCACCAACGGTCGTATCGACGATTTGCGCCAGGCTGCCGCGATTATGAAGGGCCACCACAAGGCCGAGAACATCCACCGCGTGCTCGTGGTGCCGGCCTCCTCCCGTGTGCGTTTGCAGGCGGAGAAGGAAGGCCTCGATAAGGTGTTCAAGGACTTTGGCGCCGAATGGCGTAACGCCGGCTGCTCGATGTGCCTGGGCATGAACCCGGACAAGCTGGTGCCGAACGAGCGCTCGATTTCCACTTCGAACCGTAACTTCGAGGGCCGCCAGGGCAAGGGCTCGCGTACGCATCTGGCGTCGCCGGCCGTAGCCGCCGCCACCGCTATTCGCGGCACGATCTCGTCCCCCGCCGATCTCTGAGTCAAGCACATGAGCCCCCTCTGACGAGGGGGCTGTCAGTCGAAGACTGACTGGGGGAGAGATCCCCGAAAGGAAAATTGTTATGGAAAAACTCACCACACTGACCGGCGTGGGCGTGCCGCTGCGCCGCTCCAACGTCGATACCGACCAGATCATTCCCGCCGTGTTCTTGAAGCGCGTGACCAAGTCCGGCTTCGATGACGCCCTGTTCTATGCCTGGCGCCGAGACCCGAACTTCGTGCTCAACAAGCCGGAGTACGCGGGCAAGGGCCAGATTCTGGTCGCCGGCCCTGAATTCGGCATCGGCTCCTCCCGTGAGCACGCCGTGTGGGCGCTGCACGATTACGGTTTCCGCGTGGTCATCGCGCCGAGCTTTGCCGACATCTTCTACGGCAACACCGCCAAGAACGGTGTGCTGGCCGCGATTATGCCGCAGGAGTCCGTCGAACTTCTGTGGAAGTTGCTGGAGGAAGAGCCCGGCCGCGAGATGACTGTTTCGCTGGAGACTCGTACCGTCACCTGCGGCGACGTGACTCTGCCGTTCGAGGTCAACGACTATGTGCGTTGGCGTCTGATGAACGGCTACGACGACATCGATCTGACACTGCAGCACGAGGACGACATCGCCGCCTACGAAAAGATGCGCGCCGAAAAGTTCCCCTTCAAACCCAAGACCATTCCCGCCAAGCACTGGCCCGAAGAAAAAATCGAGTCCGCCCGCGAACCGGACGATGATTGGACAGGGCCGTTGGCCGATCGCGGCATTATTTAGCCGCGATCGGCCTGCTGAAAGCCCAGTGGGCTTTCGGCAGGCCCTGTGCCGAGCTGCGACAGCAGCGAGGCCAGCATTGAGCCTCGCCGAAAGGCGAGTCTATAATTGCAGGCCCAGGGCCGTTGGCCGATCGCGGCATCGTGTAGCCGTGGGCGACTGGCCCATCGTGCGTTGTGGGCCGGGGCGTGGCTTATCGTTGAAGCATGAGTGATTTTGAGCCGTTTTACGATGTCAGCCGCAGCTACGAAGACAACTATGAGCAAGGGCCGTTCGGCGCGTTTGCCGAGGCGCTGAAGGATGGCAACGGTGCAGATGCCGCCGGAACCACCAGCGAGGGTGCCTTAGCCACTTTTCTGGGCCAGCCGGTCAACCTGCCTTTCGGCATTCCCGCAGGCCCGCTGCTCAACAGCCGCTTCACCACGGCCGCCTTCCGCATGGGCTTCGATCTGGCGACCTACAAAACCGTGCGTTCGCGCGCCTGGGGCTGCAACCCGTTCCCGAACGTGCTCGCCGTACACCCCAAGTCGGCGGACGGTTC
>JAIJEI010000071.1 GCA_022739095.1 Bifidobacterium sp. | reverse complement strand
CGAGAAAATCGCCTCTTTGGTGCGATCCGTGGTAGGCCGGGTACCCGTTTTCGGCGTAGCAAGCGCCACGCCCTTGAATCGTCCAGAAATTACACGCATGTCTACCAGCCTAGCGGCTGCTCGGAACCATCGAACTCGTTAATACGGCCTTTGCAATATTCTGACTGACGGCCGGCTGCCCCACGGATCTCTCATAATTGAGGCAATCAAGGCACAACAATCGTCAATCTGGCCTTCGAGGGGCTGATTGGGGCATTTCAGGAGGTCTATCTCCGTTTCAAGGGGCTCCTCAAACACGAAACATCGAGTATAAACGGTCTAACGATAACGTCATTCCGCCGTTTTGTGTCCATGTCTACTCGGCCACCAGCCCCTTGAAACGGAGATAGACTTCCGGGCAACCGGTGTATCTGCCCCTCGAAACCGAGAAGGCCTCAGCTGGAAGTCAAAAACGTTTCGTTGCCTCGGGTGAAGTCGAGGACGGCACCAGCGAGTTGGACCTCGCCTGCCAGTTCGGGGTCGGCGGCCAGAAGCTGCTCGGCACGGGTGCGGGCGTCGGCGATCATGTCGGCGTCCTTGACCACGCGCAGGAGCTTCAGGCTGGACTTGCCGCCGGATTGGGCGTCGCCGAGCACATCGCCGGCACCGCGGAATTCCAAGTCGGCTTGGGCGATTTCGGCACCGTCGAGCGAGTGGTGAATCACTTCGAGCCGTTGCTCGGCCGGGGAGCCGGGTTCCGCACGGGAAATAAGGAACGCCCACGAGTTGGTGCCGCCACGCCCCACGCGGCCGCGCAGCTGATGCAACTGAGAGAGGCCATATCGGTCGGCATCAAAGATGACGATGCAGCTGGCCTGCTTGACGTCCACGCCGACTTCGATCACCGTGGTGGACACCAGGATCGGAGTCTCGCCGCCGGCAAAATCGGCCATGACCTGGGTTTTGACGTCATCCTTGTCGCGGCCGGTCAGAGTCGCAAACCGAATGCCTTGGAATTGCGGGAGTTTCTGCAACCGGTCGGCGATTTCGGCCACCGCATGCAATGGCGGGCGAGCCATGGTTTCGCCGTTTTCGTCGAAGGTTTCGTAGGGGTCGTCGATGCCGATGGCGTCGGCCGCCGCGCGCGCTGCACGGCCGCCCGCAGCTGTGCGGGCGCTGGAACCAGATGCTGCGGCGCGTCCGCGGGCAGAACCGGCTGCTGCCGAAACGCCGGAACCGCCTTCGTTCTCCTCATCATCCGTATCAATGCGCGGGCACACGATATAGGCCCGCTCCCCCGCGTCGACTCGCGCGCGAATGTGCGCGAACATACGCCCCATGGTGGCGGCGTCGGCCTCATTGACCACCACGGTGCGAATCGGTTTGCGGCCGCCGGGCAATTCGGTGAGCCAGGAAATATCGAGATCGCCGAACCAAGTCATGGCGGCGGTGCGCGGGATGGGTGTGGCGGTCATCACCAGTAGATGCGGCGTGGTGCCGTCGTCGGTTTTGGCGTTGAGACTTTCGCGCTGTTCCACACCGAACCGGTGTTGCTCGTCGATTACCACCAAGGCCAAGTGCGGGGCTTGGAAGGTCTTGGAAAACGCCGCGTGCGTGGCCACGATAATGCCCGGATCGCCACCGGCGGCCGCAGCGAGCGCCTTACGCCGGGCGGCAAGCTTCATGCCGCCCGTCAACAACGTGACTGGGATCGCTGGCTTGAGTTGCTCCACCATCCGGCCAATAGTTTCGGCATGCTGCTCGGCCAGCACCTGAGTCGGGGCAACAAGCACGGCCTGATAGCCGGCGTCTACGGCTTGGAGCATGGCAGCGAGCGCCACTACGGTTTTGCCGGAGCCCACCTCGCCTTGCAGCAGACGCTGCATTGGCCAGTCATGAGCCAAATCGGCAGCAATATCATGAATAACCTGCTGCTGCCCTGCAGTGAGGGAGAACGGCAGGGATGCGATGAACCGATCACGCAGACTGTCGGTTACCAACAGGCAAGGATACGCCGATGACTTGTGCGCGTGCTGCCGGGCCTTCAGCAGCGAGGTCTGGGAAACGAAGGCTTCCTCATACCGCAAGGTTTCGATGGCCTCCTTGAACCGGGCCGTGGAGGCCGGATCATGGATGGCCAGGAACGCCTCGGCCCGATGCATGAGGTTCTTGGCCTTGCGCACCGATTCGGGCAGTACGTCTGGGATGGATCGGAAGAGCGCCTCAGCACCGGATTCGGCGGTCGTGCCGGACTTCTCTTCCCCGTTTTGGACGGCGATGGTGTCGGTCGTGGGTGCCACGATGCCGGCTGACCCAGCGCCAGCGAGCTGCCCGTCAGGCGTGGATGACGTGCGGGCCCCCATCATCCACAGCAATCCCAGAATCGTCTCATGAATATGTTCGGATGAGATACGCGAACTGGCGTGATATACCGGTCGGGGTCGGCAGACGCGGGTGAGCGCCTCTTGCACGGTATCGGCGTCGTATTTCAACGTGGCCCCGGAAACAACAGCCGCAGTCGGCGTATACGCGGACTGCGCACCGGCATACGGATCGGCGCTTCCTGCAAACGCACCATCGCCGGATGCCGCGCCCCGAGCGTAACCCTCAAGCCCCGCTCCTGCTCCGGCCGGCCCGGGCGCGACAGTGAGGATTTCGGGGTGTGTGAACTGCAGCTGACCCATGTATTCGCTGGGCATACCGGAGACCACCACGGACGTGCCGGCGCGCAACCGCATGCTGACCCAATCCACATACGATTTACGATACGAGAAGAACGTGAGCCGGGCCGTGCTGCCGGGTACGCGACGAGACCGGGCAAAGTCGGCGTCATCGACCGTCGCCTCGAGTCGGTAGCCGCGGCGAGCGTTCATCGGCACCACGCGCATGTCTCGTATCACGGCGGCAAATGCCATCTGCTGGCCGGGTGCGGCCTCGCGGATGGCGCGAAGCGGCACCGGTTCGGTGACACGGAAGGGATAGTAGGTCAGGGCGTCGCCGACAGTGACGATTCCCAGCGATTTGAGCGCGGACACGCGACGCTTGTTGGTAACCAGCGAAGCGAGAGTGGTGTCCATAGTGATGCTCATATTGGCCTATTCTATTCGCACGGCCTCTTTAGGCCGCAGAAACAACAAAACCCGCCGAGCCGAAGCTCAAACGGGTTTTGCTCCACGCTAGTACGCGATTCACGCGGCCACGCGCTGAACCTTGCCGGCCTTGAGGCACTTGACGCACACGCGCAGGCGAGTGTTCTCGCCATCAATCGTGGTGCGCACAGACTGCAGGTTCGGGCGGAAGCTACGCTTGGTACGACGGTGCGAATGGGAAACGGTGAAACCGGTCTGCGGTCCCTTGCCGCACACTGCGCAACGAGCTGCCATGATGGACTCCCTTAACCTTGATGTGTCAAGTCTTTCACGCATTCGACCGCCGGTTTCGCCCGACATGCCGAACACACAGCTTCACAAATATATAGCCCAATACCGACAACCGCAACTCTTGCGTGTATCATGGGCAAACTTCGGCGGTTCACGCGCGGTTCGAGCGCATCTTGCGAGTGGGCCATCAGCGGTTCGCGAGCGGCTCGACATCGGTTCGCCAGCGGTCCACAAGTAGTTCGTCAGCAGTTCGCCAGCGGCGAATTACGCAGCAGATCATAGCGTTTACCCGATAAAACACGCCGGCCTGCCTATTCCGCATCCAGCAAACTCTCATATAATCTCGGTATAAGAGACGGTAGGGGACGAAGGGGACCTCGTGCAACTTACGACGAAGGAGGCTGTCACGTTGAATCTCAGGCGAGGTATCGGCACTCACGAGCCCAGCGTGATTTCACTGGGTCAAGTCTGGGTGGACATTATGCTCAATGTGGACGAGGTGCCGGCACAGGGCGGATTCGCCGTGGCCGATCATCCGAAGCCCTCCATTGGCGGCAGCTATCGCGTGCTGCAGGCGGCCAGCCGCATGGGCGTGCCGACCGAACACGCCGGCATTCTAGGCAACGGCCTGTGGGCTCATTTCATCCGCCAATCATTCCAAGACAACGGCATTACGCATATCGGTCAGGATCGTCTTGATGAGGATTCCGGCTTCCGCGTGGTGCTGAGCTCCGGCGCGCCGAAGAAGACGTTCATCGCTTCCTATGGCGCCGAGGCTCATGGCGATGCGGACACGTTCAACACGCTGGAACCGCAGCCCAAAGACGTGGTGCACATCAGCGGCAACACACTGATGGACCACACGGCCACCGGCGTGGACGGATTCCTGCTCAAGGCCGGCACCGACCCGGCTGCACGCGACTACACGCTGGTGGTCAATTCCACCAATACGTTGCGTCTGGTCAATGACCACATGCTTGAGGATCTGGTGCTCGCACGCCCGGTCTGGTCCTGCAACCGTCAGGAGGCCATGACGCTGGCCGAGCGTCTGGGCGCGCCGATCGACGACAGCAAAGTCACCATCGGCGGCGGACTCGACGACTTCATGCACCAGTTGTGTGACGGCTTGGGCACTACACTGCGCGCGCCGCTGGTGGTGCGTGTCGGCGCCAGCGGCGCTTGGATTCGTGAGCCAGGTGGCGAGACGATTCATATCGAGGGATACCCGACCAAGGCCGTACACACCCGTTCGGCGGGCGGTTGCCACACCGGCGTGATGTGCGCGATGCTGGCCGAGGGCCGTAGTCTGGCCGAATCGGTGAAGATCGCCAACGCGGCGGCATCCATCGCCATCCAGCACAGCCTCAACGGCGTGCCGCAATGCCCCGATTACGACGAGGCCATTGCGCTGATCGGCGAATAGTTTCCGGACGATTGAGTGGATTTCCTCATCTGAGGGAATCCACGATCGGCTCCCTTTAGTCCGCTTCGCGCCCAGCTCCCCTCAGAGAGGGGAGCTATTTTTTGCTCTGGCTCCCCTTAGAGAGGGGCTCCGGCATTATTCATCCGCCGTTCAACTTTGGCGGTTTTCTACCCTAGTCCGTGCTTCTACGATAGATTGAGTTGAATACTGTCGAGGAGTGCATATGACTGATCCCACGAATGTCCACAAACCGGTGCCGCAAAGCGCCAAACTGACCGCCCGCGAGAAGAAGTGGATCATCTACGACGTCGGCAACTCGGCATTCGTACTGCTCTCCACCGCCGTCATCCCCATTTACGCCAAATCGCTCATGCCGGCGGACGGCAACATCGTGTCCGCCTGGGGCTACGCGCAGACCATCGCATCGCTGATCATCGCGCTGCTCATGCCGCTGCTCGGCTCCATCGCCGACGTGCAAGGCATGAAAATCAAGTTCTTCCTTGGCTTCTTCGGCACCGGCGTGGTCACCTGCTGCGCAATGGCCCTGCCCCTGACCTGGCTGCCGTTCCTCGTCGTCTACATTCTGGCGACCATCGGCCTCAACGGCTCGCTGACGTTCTACGATTCGATGCTCATCGACACCACCTCGAACGAGCGCATGGACAAGGTCTCCTCGCACGGCTACGGCTGGGGCTACATCGGCTCCACCGTGCCGTTCATCTTCTGCATCGCGCTGATCTTCGGTGGCCCGTCGCTCTTCGGCTGGTCCACGGTGGCTTGCACGCGCGCCTCGTTCATCATCACCGCCATCTGGTGGGTGGCGTTCACCATCCCGCTGCTTACCAGCTACCGCCAGGTGCACTACCGTGCCACCTGCGACCAGCTGGGCTCGGCCGTGCACGGCACGTTCAGCGAGCTGGCGGGCACGTTCGGCAAAATCGTGAAGAACAAGCCGTTGTGGATGTTCATGATCGCGTTCTTCTTCTACATCGACGCCGTGAACACGGTGATTTCGATGAGTACCTCCTACGGTGCCGAGCTTGGCATCGACTCCACCCAGCTGGTGGTGGCACTGCTCGTCACGCAGTTCGTGGCCTTCCCCTGCGCGATTCTCTACGGTCGTCTGGCCGGCCGGTCCGGCTGCAAAGTGATGATCACGGCGGCGGTCGTGGCGTACATGTGCATCGTGTTCTTCGCCGCGTTCTTCCTGAAAGCGGCCGTGGAATTCTGGATTCTGGCGATTCTGGTCGGCATGTTCCAAGGCGGCATCCAAGCGCTCTCCCGCTCGTACTACGGCAAGATCATCCCCAAGGACCACGCCAACGAGTACTACGGCTTCTACGATATCTTCGGGAAAACAGCTTCGATCATCGGCACCTTCCTGGTGGCCACCACCACGTCCCTGACCGGCAACGCCTCGTTCGGCGTGCTCTCCATCGCCGTCCTGCTCGTCGTGGCGCTCGTCTTCCTGCTCCTGCAAAAGGACCCGACGCGGGAGTGAGGCTCACAGGTGAAGACGCCGACGCCGATAGGCTATTGCGTCAAGCCTTAAATTGATGGTCCGCCAAATCGCAATGCGATAACGACGCACGGATGAGCCTGCACATGCAACAGCGTCGTCAGCGGACCAAACCTTGGCACACCGATGACGGTATACACGTATAAACGGGCATTAGCGTCGTCACCGGGCCACGAAATGGCGGACCGCCGACGTTGAGCGCGCTTAACGTCGGCACCAGAGCAGTTTTTGGTCCGCTAACGACGCTGACAGCGTCTTCAGTGTCGTCAGTGGGCCAACAACTGTCCTTCCGACGACGCCTGAGCATGTTCAGCGCCGCTGATGCGCCAATATCTGTACCAACGGCGACGCAGAACTGCCAAATACTGGCAACACGGCGTCACTCAGTAATAATCACGGAGTTAGCCTGCCGGTCTTTGGCGGCTTGGCACCGCTGCGCGACCCTTGCGCGAGGCCAATCCGCCAGAGCTTGGCGAGTTGGCGTCACTGACTCGTCCCCCAGCAACGCCAACATGCCAAATACTGGCAACTCGGCACTGTTAAAGAGCCCTCAGCGAGGCCAACCTGCCAGTCCTCGGCAACTCTGCGCCGCGGGCGATATCTCGCAACCCCTGCAGCGGGCCCTAATAACGATGGACCATCACCGCTTGATCACTTGCGCTCGCGATAATCCTTGACCAGCTGAATGGCGAGGGCCGCAACGCCGCACAGCACACCGCCAATCGGCCACGGCAACCAGAACATCGCCCCGTCCGCGGCGCTCGACCCGACGTCCGACCAATCGCCGCGCAATGCCGCAGGGTTCAAAAACAGCAGGCACAGGCCGGTCACCGTGGCTATCAGTATGATGATGCCGCATACCGCGCCGGTCAGTCTGGCATAGAAATCCTGTTCGCCCGCGTGTTCTTTTCGGTCGGTCTCGGCCGCTTTGTTGTAGTCATTGATATTGAGCAGACTGTACCTCATGCCGCAGTAGATGAACCCGAAAACGGCGGGTGCGCACAGCAGCAGCATGATCGCGGCCGGCCAGCCATCGGAGACGCCCAGCACATCATCGGCATAGACCATCGCCGCGGTGCCGACCAGGATAGCCGCGATTCCGCCGACGATGCCGATGACCAGCAGCCGCAGTTCTCGGCTGCGATCCTCCTCAGTATAGAAATCCTCGACATAGGGATGCCGCCGTTTGAAGTCGGCGTGCGACATGCCGCCCGAAATCAGCATCGCCAGCCCGATGATCACGCCCACGCAAATGCACAGGAATGTCAGAAAATCGTTGAGTGGCGTCACGCCGAGAATGGAATTATCGGAATCGAACAGGTTGCCGACGCCGGCTCTCGCGATAATCGCCGCGACACCACCGGCAATCAGCAACGCGAATCGGCAGCGGTGCTCATCGTAACCGGTCAGATCCTGCGGTAAGGCAGCCGCATTAGCCAGCGTGTCGGGACGCGATGAACTGGTTCCGTGCAACGTTTCACTGGGCGATGCATTTGCGGAGCTCGGGCCATTGATGCCGTCACCGCCAGACCGCACTAATCCACCGATGTTCCCATCAGTATCCTTCACATACGCGGGTTCCCCGGCGCCCTCCCCGGTTACGGTTCTGACAGCCGAGCCATGGTCGCTCTCCGCTGCACCGCGCGCGGCCGCGCCCACGTTCACGCTCGCACTCACATCGCCAAGTACCAGGTCATCAAGCGTGCAACCGAACAGGTCGCATATCATAAGCAGCTTGTCCATCTCGGGATAAGCCTTCTCGGATTCCCATTTGGAGATGGCCTGGCGCGAGACGCCGAGCAACATAGCCAGCTGTTCCTGGGTCATGTTGCGTTGTGCGCGCAGGTATTGCAGGTTGGTGCGGAAACTCATCGGAGTGCCCTTTCATAGGTAATGCTCATCATGACATATTCGGCCGATGCCCTCACTATGCCACGGCAAACCAGTTCCGTGCCACCATCTTCAGGTTGCATATTCGCGCGCAACCACAGGTTGCATCGAATGCACCGCACACAATCATGCGCTTGTTCAAAGCATCACAGATGCAGAACAACACGATGCATAGAAAGGAATCAGTACGCTCCTTCGGCGTATTCATCTGCAGACCGGTAATCATCGGTTACCTGCGAGTCGCTAAGACCGGCAGCGGCACGACCGTGGCGCGGGCGTCGGGGTTGCGATGGTATCGATATGAGAAGGTCGCGGCTCGGCTGCGTACGTTGCTCGGCGAATTTCAGGTATTGCTGGGCATCCCATTGGAAAGGCATAGCTTGTATTGTAGAGGCCCTTGATGGAACCATCTCGGGAATAATCGGAATACGTCGATTATGAAAAAACGCTCGCGGCCACATGGCCAACGAGCGTGAATCTCGGGTGGGCGATGTAGGAATCGAACCTACGACCCCTTCGGTGTGAACGAAGTGCGCTAGCCGCTGCGCCAATCGCCCGAGCCTGTGATGAAAAAAACGGCAACATTCTGCCGGCGATTCATCGAGTGGGCGATACAAGATTCGAACTTGTGACCCCTTCCGTGTCAGGGAAGTGCGCTACCACTGCGCCAACCGCCCGGGTCATCCTCCGGTCGAATCAATCAGTATGAATCAACCATCCGAGAGCGGACAACGGGACTCGAACCCGCGGTCTCAACCTTGGCAAGGTTGCGCTTTACCAACTAAGCTATGTCCGCATGTGTTACCTTCACGGGCAACAGGTGACAAAGATACGCCAATCTCAGGAAAAAGCCAA
>JAIJEI010000070.1 GCA_022739095.1 Bifidobacterium sp. | reverse complement strand
CATAAGCCGATTGAAACGTGTCCGAGTTCAATGCTCAACACGAATCGACCATTGTGGTTCTAGCTTGCCGAGTTATCCACACCCCGGCATGTCGTCCACAGCGAATGTGGATAACCACGGTGCTGTTTCACGTCCATCTCATGCAAAAGGCCCTGACCTCATATGCACGGTCAGGGCCTTCATTTTTCACGACGATTCCTTATGCGGTAATCTACATTTCTTGCTCACTTATCAAGGTTCTTGATGCCATCTTCCATGACGTCCAGCTGAGCATCGGTCACCTTGACCGGCTTCTTCTTGCCGAACTTGGCCTTGAGCAGACCGATGATGGTGGGAACCAGCGAAACCAGCAGAATCAGCACGATCACCAGTTCGAAGTGATCCTGTACGGCCGGAATGTTGCCGAAGAAGTAGCCCAGCAACGTGAACAGTGTGGACCAGCACAGGCCGCCAGCCACCGAGAACGGTGTGAATCGGCTCCAACGCATGCCAGAGATACCGGAGATGAACGGCATGAACGTACGGATGAACGGGAAGAAACGGCCCAAGAACACGGCCAGCGGACCCCACTTCTCAATCATGTGCTCGGTTTTGGCCAAACGCTCCGGGGTCAAGGCCTTCACCTTGCCGGACTGGATGATGCGACGGCCAAAGAAATGACCGATGAAGTAATTGCACTGGTCGCCGATAATCGGGGCGCACCAGACCACCGGCAGCAGCCAGAACAGCGGCAGCGCAGCCTTGCCGGTCACGGCATCGGGGGCAGCGAACACGCCGGCGGCAAACAGCAGGGAGTCGCCCGGCAGGAATGGGAAGAACACCACACCCGTCTCAATGAAGACAATCAGAAAGATGAATCCGAGGGTCGGTGCCACGCCCATGGCAATCCAACCGGCAATCGCGGCACGCGGATCCTTCAGCAGTTCGAGGATGAAATTAACGAAGCCCATGTGTTTCCTATGAGTCCTATACGTCTATATGTGTGAACAATATGTCTAATAACCAGACATTCGTCTGAAAACCGTCAACCACCCTACCAGTCGCCCCGATACAAAAGGGGGTCACCGGAACCTCATAGCAGCCATTACTGCCATCTTCTTCACAAATATGGCGTGCTTCGCTGGTATATCGTCAACACATTCCACCGCTCATGAGGAGAACTGCATGCGCGGTGATGCAATCAGTTACTCGCCAAGACGCTGGCGCACGAAACCGCCCAGCGCGGCCGCGTCAATGCCGTCATAGGAATCGATGGAGGCGAACTGGCCGAGGCCGAACGTGTCTGTGCGGATCCAGCCGGTTTGGGCGATCAGCGTGGCACCTGACGCGGCGCCAGCCTGCAGGCCCACCGAGGAGTCCTCAAGCACCACGCACTTGGCCATATCCTCGGGCGCGATGCCGAGCTTCTCGGCTGCGGCGAGGTAGGGCGCGGGGTTCGGTTTGTGCTCGTACGGGTCGTCGCCGCATACGTAGCCGGCGAATAGTCCTTCGGACTGGGCCATGATGTTGTCAGCCATGCGGCGAGGCGACGTGGTGACCAGCATGGAGGGGATGCCAGCCTCCTTGAGCGAGCGCAGCACATCTAGTACACCGGGGATCCACGGCAGGCGTTCGACTTCCGCCCGGAACACGTAATCCTTCAGCTGCTTGTCGATTTCGGGAATGCTCAGCGTACAGCCATGCGCAATCATGACCTCCGCCACGTGCGGCACCGGCGTGCCGGAGCATGCCCAGCCCAGATCCTCGTCCCATTCACCGCCGTTGTTATGCGCGATTTCGATTTCGCCGTCATGCCAAAGCGGCTCCGAATCGATAAGCGTTCCGTCCAAATCCCAAAACACGGCCTTGAGCAGCATGGTTACCTCCGTTCGCATGCCCGCACGCCAATTGGCGCCTTTACTCTTGCTGCATTCCATTGCACCAACTGGATGCGACAACCATAGCGCGTCAGCACACCGCCCCTGCGCCTCAGCGCATGGTCAAACCACCATCGACGTGCAGACATTGCCCGGTAATGAAGCCGGCCATGTCGGATGCCAACAACGCGACCCCTCCGGCGATGTCATCGGGACGGGCAAGGCGGCCAAGAGGCGTCATGGCAATGATTCGTTCACGAACATCCTCGGTGGTGGCTGCGCTGGATGCGGTTCCGGCCGTCAAACCCGCGGCAATGACATTAACGGTAATGCCGAAGCCGCCCAGCTCCTGGGCCAGAGAGCGGGTCATGCCGACCAAGCCGCCTTTGGCAGTGATATACGAATGGTAGGGCACGATGGGCGAATCGACCAGATTGCTGGAGATGTTGATGATACGCCCGGAGGTCTGGGCTCGCATCAGCGGCACCACATGTGAGCACATCAGATATGCACCATGCAGGCATCCCTCGATCTGTGCGCTAAACTCATACCAATCGCCTCCAGCAAAAGTGGAACGGCGACGCGGGTCAAAGGAGAAGCGTCCGAAAGCATTATTCACTAAGATGTCCACGCCGCCGAATGAGTCGACAGCGGTACCCACCAGCTTGGAAGATTGCGATTCATCGCAAACATCCGCCTGTACAGCTATAGCCAAGCCTCCCAGCGAGTGGATGTCTTCAACAGTGCGCTGCGCGCTGGCGGCGTCATGTACGTAATTGATGACGACAGCGGCTCCGTGCGATGCCAGGCATTTCGCCACGGCCGCCCCTATGCCCTTGCCGGAACCGGTGATGATTGCTGTTCTGCCATCCAGATTCACCATTGGACGCCGTGACATATCGCTTTGCTCTGCCATTACCCTTGCCTTTCGCCCTGCTAACAGCCCCTACTGCCCGCAACAGCACAGGCCTATTCCATATCCATGTCGAACGAATCGCTGTACGCGTCGCTGCCGCGTTCGACATCCACCGCGCGCAACAGATCAATGAGGTTGAAGCCCCCATCATGATGCCAGCCGGATTTCGCCCGATCCATCTCACCGAGCGGACAGATGCGATCCACACCGACCTCGGCCAATGTATCTGCAAGACCAAACAACCTGGTCGAGTCCACAGCAACACCGCAGCTCTGCAGCCACCCACGGCAGGAAGTCAGTCTTCTGGCAGCGTCCAACAAATCTGGCACCGCCACCACGTTGACGGTGCGGTTCAACGGCGACATCAGCGAAGCAACATCCTCGTCGGCACCGCTACCGTCAAGTTCTCGATACAGCACCGACCATGCCGTGCTATGGCCACTGGCGAACACCGCGGCCTTCCCGCCCATCAAGGCTCTCATCTCAGCGTCGGTGCGCGCCCGCTGAATGGCCACGTTCTCGGCGTCACTCAATACGGAGCGCGGATATTTGCGCTGCTGATTCTCAAGCTCGCCGCCGAGCAGCTGAGCCACTTCACGAGGGGTGAGGGCTCCATCAGTCTCCACGAACACGGTCTGCGGAGCTAGGCAGCTTTGCTGGTCATATGTGGCGATGTCAACAGCCACACGATGCACGGTATCGGCATAGGTGTCCGGGCGTAAGGCCTCTCGCCCGATGAACACCAGTCCGACCTTCGCCCCGTAACCCAGACAGGGCTTGGATCCTGCGACCTTGCCCGCTATCAACTTGGTGGTTTGCGAGGAGCCATAGACGATCACGGCATCAGCCGCATTAATAGCCGGATCCTCAAGCTGCTGAGAGCCGCCTCTCCAAGGAATCACCGCAATGGCATCAGCGAGGCCGGCATCGACCATCGCAATGCTACGAGCGAAGAACGCAGGCATCACGGGCTCGGAGAATGAGGATTTGCCAAGAATCGCGCCTTTGACCAGCAGGGTCATCGCCATGCTCCACACGGGAATCCCCGGCACATTGCTGGAAAACATTTGATAGGTGAGCGCTGGGCCCACATATTTAGAGTATCCCCCCGCCTTGTTCGGCCGGAATTCGTCGAGCATAGACGGCTGACCGATTTCGGAGTCAAGGAACCGGAGCAATTCACGACGCCTGAACTGGCGCATATACCGTTTGAGCTCAATCCGCACCATGTCAGGCTCATACCCGGTGATTGCGGGAATCAGCAGTTCAGCCTGACGCCGCAGCTCAAAATCCGGATCGGCCCATAGTTGGGCCGCGTCGGCCACGATGTCGAGAATATCGTTGACACTCATCGCGGCAAGCGTGCGGTTGCGAACATCGGCAAGTTGCTTGGCAAGGGAAGTCACCTCTGGGCCATCCAGTCGCGGATAGCGCAAACGCTTCACCCCATCCGATGTGGCGACCTCATAGATTTCGTAATCCGAAACATCCGCTCCCGAGGGCAGGTGGAAGACATCAATGGTCTGACTCACGGATTCGTCAGCGGTTGGCACTGATGACCTCGTCCACTGCGATTGAGCACCCACGAGCCTCGGCTCCCTTCGCCCTGCCCTGCAGCAGGAATCCGTCCGGAGTCCGGTAGCCAAGATCCTCGGTCAGAATACCGATGCAGGAATTCCAATTGGCAAGGTCGTAATGGGCTATCACACCGGTCTCACCATCTTTGACGGGAGCCAGCGTCTCCGGATCAAGGAAGACCGTGCGCACCCATGCGGGGTTCGCCTTGAGATAGTTGCTGGTGCCATCCGTATACCACGACAGAATATTTTGGTCATAAATCTGCGAACTCAACTCGGTCATGCCATACATGTTGACGCAGTGGTGGCGCGGCACCCTCAGTGTCTGTTCCAGCTCATCAAGCATCTGGTCTTCGGTGATGTCGCGCTTAGTGCTCTTGAAGCCGCCAGTGTCGAACAAGCGGCTATCGGGGGCCAGCGCGAACGTCAGATCATGCTCATGCAGGTAATCGAGCAGATACAGATAGGACGACGAGACACCCATCAGCATCACCGGTTCGCCGTCGGACACCGCACGGTTAAGGAAATCAATGATGCCATCGAATTTGAGCCCATGTTCATCGAAGAACACGCCGCTGCCTTCGCTGCCGCAGAGTTCCACGGCCTTGGTGAGATACCGCGACAGTGAGGAGTTCTGGTTCATGTCCCACGCCGGAGAAATCACAGCAATGCGAATGCGTTCACGATCCGGCATGATGAAATGGCGGAACGGCACAATCATCGATTCATCCCACATCTCAAGATCGGGGTGGAAGTTGCGCCCACGCATCTTGCCGCCATGCGTGGTTCCGCTCGTCATGAATACGGCTTTGCACTGCTCGGTCGGCATGGTCGAAAGGTCAAGGTGCTTGAACCCGTCCACCGGCATCGGCGGAATCTCCCGCCAATCCTTGAGCGTTGCGGGGGTGACGCGTTTAGCCGCGCAGTAACGACGGTACGGCAGATCATACGTGTACTGATAGATGAACACGTCGCGTGCCAACGCACCAAACGCCTCTTCCGGGGCCTGCTCACAGCCATAGGTATGGATAAAATCCAGAATCCCGCGTTTGATACGACGCGCGTCATCCATCACATCAGTCATTGCATCGCTCCTGTCAATATCCAATATCAACCAGCATTATCGTTCATCGTGCGCCGCAGCGCCAGTCCCATCCGCCGGATCGGCTGCTGGAACATCCACGGACGCCGGCGCACGATGCTTCGCCACCAAATCCGGAAGAGCGACGAAAAGCGCATTGAGAATGATGGCGCTGAATACACCGACCATGATGTTGTTGCCAAAGAACACGCTTGCGCCGCCGGTCAGGCCGGAGAGCGCCTTGGGCAGGGCGATGCCGAGCAACAGAGACATGCCGATGACCGTTTGACGGCGCTCGTCATCAGCGATCTTGCGCAAGGCTCGCAGACCGGTCACGATTAGGCTGGCCGCAGCCGGTAGGAAAATGCCTCCGACGACTGCCGAGGGAATGACGGACAGCAACGCGCCCGCCTTTGGCACGAAGCCCAGAATCAGCAACAGCACAGCGGCGATGATCACAGGCGTGCGCGTGCGCAACTTGCCTTCGCCGGTCAGGTTGAGCAGGCCTACATTTTGCGGGTAGGCGGTGGTGGTGAATCCACCAATCAGCGAGGAAATGGCTGAACCGGCCGCCTCGCCGGCAAGACCGTAGCGCACCTGCTTGCGTTCGAGAGGCGTGCCCTGAATCTCAGAAGCCGCCTGATAGACGCCGAGAGCTTCCATGACGGCAACCATATAGGCGATGAAGAACGGAATGAAGATCTTCCAGTCAAATGTGAACGGACCGTAAGGCAGAAAGGTCGGCAGGCCCAACCATCCCTTGGATGCCACAGGAGAGAAGTCCACCATGCCAAACGCTGCGGTGACCACGGTGCCGACGACGAGCGCGATGAGGAATGAGAACGACTTGAGCAGGCCCTTGCCGAGCAACGACAGGACAAGCACAATCGCCGTGGTCAGAATCGACACGGTCAGGATGCGCGGATCGGCGAACGTCTTGTCGCCGGGAGCCCCGCCTAGAAACTCGCTCAGCGTGAATCCAGACAGCGAGACACCGACCATAAAGATGACCACGCCCGAAATCATCGGAGAGAACAGGAACCGCATCCGCTCTATCACACCGGTCAGGCACAACAACAGGAATACGAGCGAAGCGATGAGAATGGACGAGCTCGCCGCCCCCAGCATGCCAGCTGTGCCTGCCGCGATCATCAACGCATCGAACGCGGCAGACGGGCCCTGCACCACCGGCAGTCGTACCAGCCGAGTGGCCTGGATCAGAGTAACCAGGCCGGAGACGATGAAGATGGCGTTAATCATGTTCGACGACAGGGCGATAGGCAAGCCAATCGCTCCTGCCACGAATACCGGATCGAGCCAAACATTGGAAACGAACACGTGCTGGAAACCCAGCAGTACGTTCTGGGCAGTCAGCTCCTTGTGTATTGACATTTGCTTCCTCTCTCGACGCGCACATGGGATGCCGAGCCGAACGGAGGAGTTCAACCGTCGCATTCCCTACGCGAGTATTAGCTCACAGGTTCGAAGGGTTCGGCACATACCGTCTCAGCCTAAAGCGCCCCTTACGAATCGGTTTCGCACGTCACCGTAACAAACCCTGACATCTCCGTCAAGAAAATTCGTGCTTTTTTCGGCAGCTGCCCGATGTGAGATAACAAACAGTTTTACGAATGAAGAAGGAATCGAAGCAATGCGGCCAGACTCACCAACCCCACAGGACCATGGATTTGGAATCGGCGGGGGTGGAGTCGGATTCGCGCGTGGTGTCGGCAGCGGTATCGCGGCCAAGCAATTCGCGAGTTTCGCGGCGCGCCGCGCTGCGCCATAGGCGGGCGCGATTAGAGCGTTGCACCTCCACGATGTTGCCGTCTCGGCCAGCGGCGAAGACGCTTTCCTGATCACCGGTCTGCATGCGCTTGACTTCGCGGCGCAACTGTCGATTCTCCTCTTCGAGCTCGAGGATGCGCGCGATACCGGAAAGATTGATGCCCTCATCCTGACTTAGGCGCTGAGCTCGGGCCAGGCGGGCAATGTCGCGCAGGCAGTAGCGGCGTGCGCCGCCATCGGTGCGCTGCGGACGGACCAGACCCAACCGGTCGTACTGGCGAAGGGTCTGGGGGTGGATGTTGGCCAGTTCGGCGGCCTGGCCGACGGTGAAGATGGGCAGTTCGATATCGAAGCCGACGTCATCGGCTCCGTCGAGATCGGCCCTGCCCATCACCAGCGCGGTTGCGCACATTGCGTACAACTGCTTCATTTGGTTGGCCAACCGCGCCATTGTTCACCTCCTGATTACAGGCTGAGATTGAGATAGTCGCCGGCTTTTTCGTCGAATTCTTTGGCGGCGTGCTTGACCGCCAGACCCGGCTTGGCGGGGACCATAATCTGCACGCGGCCGATCAGGTCGCCCGGCTGGTTGCCGCGCTGGACACCGAGTCCCGCGAGCTCGACTTCCGCACCAGAGCTGGAGCCGGCCGGCACCTTGAAGGTGACGGGATTGCCGTCGATATCCTTGGCTTCGACCTTGCCACCGGCTACGGCCTGGCCCACGGTGACGGGCAGGTCCATGACGATGTCGTGGCCGCGCATCGAGAACGCGGCATCGGGCTTGACGGTGACGTGCAGGTACAGGTCACCGGCCTTGCCGCCGTTGATGCCCGGCTTGCCCTTGCCGGCAAGCTTGATTTTCTGGCCGTCCTTGACGCCCGCAGGCACGTGGGCCTTGAACTTCTTGCCATCCACGGACAGGGACACAGTCGCGCCCTTGACCGCCTGACGCAGGGTCAGGCTGATCTTGGAGTTGCGGTCCTCGCCGTTTTCGGGGCGCGAGGCCTCCTCATAGCCATAGCCGCCGGCATTGTCGTACGCCTGCTGGCCGTAGCCGCCAGCACCCTGGCCTGCGGCACCACCGAACATCGAGAAGATGTCGTTGAGATTGGGATTGCCGCCACCTGAAGTGGAGAAGCGGATGCGCGAACCGTTGCCGCCGGCACCCTGGCCGAACATGGAACCAAATATATCAGAGAAACCGGAAGCGTCGAAGCCGCCTGCGCCGGAACCGCCGGCGAAGCGGGCGCCGCCCATGCCGAACTGACGAATCGCATCGTACTTCTGGCGATCCTCCTTCTTGCTCAGCACGTCATAGGCTTCGGAGATGTCCTTGAACTTCTCCTCGGCTTCCTTGGTCTTGTTGACATCAGGATGGTATTTGCGGGCGAGCTTGCGGTACGCCTTCTTGATGTCGTCGTCCGAAGCGTCCTTGGAGACACCAAGGACTTTGTAGAAGTCTTTACTGAGCCATTCGTTTTCAGCCATTCATGTCTCCTTTCTAGAAAAGTCTTTATGATGGGCTCCCCTCCTTGAGGGGAGCTGTCGCCATAGGCGACTGAAGGGAGTTACGGCATCCGTTAAGCCCCCTCAGTCAGCTTCGCTGACAGCTCCCCTCAGAGAGGGGAGCCAAGGTAATGTCAGCTCGTTGGCGAGCTGGCCGTCAGTTTTGCGGGGAGGCTACTACTACTCGGGCGGCGCGGATTACGCGGTCGCCGATACGGTATCCGGCCTCCACCACGGTGTCGACCGTTTCCTTCTCGGCTTCGGCATCCGGCTTGTGCAGGATTGCCTCATGCTTGGTGGGGTCGAAGTCCTCGCCCTTTTCGCCGAACTTCTCGACGCCGAACTTCTCGAAGGCTTTGTCGATCTTGGTGGCAACGGCCTTGAAC
>JAIJEI010000276.1 GCA_022739095.1 Bifidobacterium sp. | reverse complement strand
GTGCGCCAGACAGGATTCGAACCTGCGACCTGCTGATCCGTAGTCAGCTGCTCTAATCCGCTGGGCTACTGGCGCATGTTGTCTTTCAGACAACTCTATATATAATACACGCCGTTCAGCTGAATGCAACTCGGCGTGTTGCGGCGAGTCGCATCATCTTAATCGTCACCGCAACGGCGTATTTACTGGCCTCATGCCTCGTGTGCACGGACTCGGTCAATCAAAACCGACTACGCAACTTTGAGACGTCCCTGCGGCACGTCCACGGCTTCGCGCAGGAGTTTGGGCGTGCTGGAACCCTCTACGGACGCCTTGTCCACAATCACCTGCTTCACATCATCCAAACTCGGCAACTGGAACATCGTGTCCTGCAACGTACGTTCGATAATCGAACGCAACCCGCGTGCACCGGTCCCCTGCTTGATAGCGATATCAGCAATCGCCCGAATGGCCTGTTCTGTGAATTGCAGGTCGACGCCGTCGACGGCGAACAGCTTACGGTACTGCTTGATCAGCGCGTTGGCTGGCTGGGTGAGAATCGCCGTCAGATCGTCTACGGTAAGTTCCTTCAGCACACTGGTGACCGGCAAACGTCCGATGAACTCAGGCAACAGTCCGAACTCGGCCAGATCATCGGCATTGACCTGTTCGAGCAATTCCTCGTCTTTCATGTCGGCGTCATGCCAATTCGCACCGAAGCCGGTCTCTCGACGGCCCAATCGCTTGCGAACAATGTCCGTCAGACCTACGAACGCACCGCCGCAGATGAATAGGATGCCGCGTGTGTCCATCTGTGCAGTGTCCTGCTCCTTATGCTTGCGCGTGCCCTCCAACGGCACGGAGGCGATGGTTCCTTCCAAGATCTTCAGCAACGCCTGCTGAACGCCCTCACCGGACACATCGCGGGTGATGGAGGTGTTCTCACCTGATTTGCGGGCGATCTTATCGATTTCGTCAATGTAGATGATGCCGTGCTGGGCTCGGCTTACGTCGCCATCCGCGGCTTGGAGAAGACGTTGGAGCACGGTTTCCACATCGTCGCCTACATAGCCGGCTTCGGTCAGGGTGGTGGCGTCGGTGATGACGAACGGCACGTTCATTACGCGGGCCAACGCCTGCGCAAGATAGGTTTTGCCCACGCCGGTGGGGCCGAGCAACAGAATGTTTGATTTGGCGACCTCGACGTCAGCCAAAGGGTCACTGTTGCGTCGGGTAGCGCGTGTCTGGGCGGGAGCGGATTGCTTGGCTTGTTTGCCGGCCTGGCCACTGTGACCGTTATTCCCGTCGAGCTGTTCAGCGGACTCCTGAAGCTCCATATTGACGCGCTTGTAATGGTTGTATACGGCTACGGACAATGCGCGCTTGGCGTTC
>JAIJEI010000069.1 GCA_022739095.1 Bifidobacterium sp. | reverse complement strand
CATCGTCCTTGTCATACATCGGAATTGCGATGGTCCCGGACTCGTTCTGGCTCACCAAAACCCCCTTATGTTTTTCGGGTATTCGTACCAAGGTTAACGGCCAGCGCAGACTCACACGCCGTTGGGCGCAAAGTCTCACCCCGCTGGCGGGGCTGTCGGCAAGGTGCCGACTTGAGAATGTGTGGCGGCACAAGTGTCCGCCCATGAAAAAGCCTCCCGAATGGGGAGGCTGAACAACAAATGACTAATCGACCGTCGGCTGAATCTCAGCAGACGGGGCAGCGGGCTCGTTGGATGCACCGGACGAATCGGGCGAATCGGAAACATCGCCCTCATCGGTCGGCTCGGATGCGGCGGCATCGGAATCGGACGATTCCTCATCGGCCTCTTCCGCCACGGACTCCGGTGCCGGTGCTGCGTTCTTGGCGGTGCACACTGCAGACAGCAGGCCATGGATGAAGGCGGGCGAATCGTCATCGCACAGGGTCTTGGCCAATGCCAAAGCCTCGTCGATGGCGACCTTGTCCGGCACATCATCGTTGAACAGAATCTCCCAAGCGGCGATACGCAGAATGTTGCGATCGACCACGCCCATACGGCGGACCTTCCAACCCGTGGAGTGTTCGTCCAGGGTCATGTCGATCTGACGACGGTGCTCGGCCACGCCCTTGACGATTTCAATGGCATAGTCGGGAAGCGGGGTCTGGGCACCGGGATGTGCGATGCGCTCGTCAAGCAGGGAGAGAATATCCTGGCTTTTTTCGTCGGCTTCGTACAGGGTGTTCAGAGCCCTTTTGCGCGCGGTGGAACGTGCCATACTGCTGCTGTCCTAGTCCTTTATACGGTCGGTCGTCTGTTGAGGATGCGGAAATCAGTTCTCGCGGCCGGTGTAGGAGCCGTCCTCGGTGTTGATCTTGACGCGGTCGCCCTCGTTGATGAACAGCGGGACCTGAATCTCGGCACCGGTCTCAACGGTGGCCGGCTTGGTGCCGGCGTTGGAGCGGTTGCCCTGCAGGCCCGGCTCGGTATGGGTGATGGTCAGGACCACGGAGCCCGGCAGATCGATGCTCAGCGGGGTGCCGTCGTGGAAGGAGACCAGGCAGTCAGTGCCTTCGAGCATGAACTTGGCCTTGTCGCCCACGAGGGTCTTCGGAACCATGATCTGGTCGTAGGTGGTCATGTCCATGAACACGAAGTTGTCGCCGTCCTCGTAGGAGTACTGGAGGGTGCGGTTGTCGACGGTCTCGAATTCCATCTTCATGCCTGCGTTGAAGGTCTTGTCGACGATCTTGCCGGAGAGCACGTTCTTGATGGTGGTGCGCACGAAGGCGGGGCCCTTGCCCGGCTTGACGTGCTGGAACTTCATGACGGTCCACAGCTGGCCGTCCAGGTTCAGGACGGATCCGTTCTTGATGTCGTTAGTAGTCTGTGCCACGTTATTCACCTATTTCAAATTCAAACTAGCTTAGGCAAAGCCCAAAAATTGCCTTGGTTATTATGCCACACCGGGTATACAGGAAGTGAACGCTGGGGTTTCCCACGTGACCCCCGACTAGACTGGATGAATATGCGATCCTTCTTCGAAGCCATATCCGCGTCCTGCGTCGTCCCCGCGCAATCGCCGGCGGACGACGAACGCACGGTGTTCGACAACCTGTCCTTCAGCATCGAACGCGGCGACATCATCGACCTGGTGGGCCCGTCCGGCTCCGCAAATCGAGTCTGCTGACCGCATGCGCCCGACTCAACCCGCACGCGGACGGCACGTTCGTCCTCGACGGCGTGGGCAGTGACGAATTCAGCGCACAGCAGTGGCGGAGGGACGTCTCCTACCTGCCGCAAAAACCGATACTGACCGGCAAGGACGTGGCCGAGGCGATCCGGCTGCCCTGGATGCTCGCCATTCGGGGCAGGGGAGGCAAGGCCGCGCGGTTGCTGCCCGACGAACGCATCCGCACGACCCTGGACGCGATGGGATGCGAGGACATCGACCTAGCGCGCGCCACATGACCTGTCGGGCGGCCAGGCGGCGCGCGTGGCGTTGGCCCGCACGCTGCTCACCGACCCGAAGGTGCTGCTGGCCGATGAGGTGGACGCCGGACTCGACGACGACAACGCGGCCAAAGTGGCCGCGATCATGGCGGACGCGGCCGCACACGGCATGGCGATCATCCGCATCCGCCACTGGCCGCCGGACGGACGCGCCACCCGCACGCTGATGCTCGACGCGGGACGGCTCACCAACCTGACGCAAGACAAGGAGGTGCGCCTATGAACGGCGCCTACGACATCGACACCTGGGGCCTTGTTCTGGCGTTGGGCATGGTGGCCGCGGCGGCCATCATCAGCGAACTCATGCACATGGGCGTCGGCAGGACCCTGATGTGGTCGGCATGCCGCGCCCTCGTGCAGCTGTGCGCCATGGGATTCATCATCAGCTATGTGATTCGTTCGAACAGCGTGTGGATGGTGTTCGCCCTGATGACGGTCATGCTGATCGCGGCGGTACAGATCGTGATGTCCCACGCGCGCGGCATCCCCAAAGGCCTTGCCGGACCGATCTTCCTGAGCCTGGTCATTACGATGCTGCTCATGCTGGCGTTGGTCACTGAACTCATCGTGCGCCCGCACCCATGGTATGCGCCCCAGCTGGTGGTGCCCCTGACCGGCATGCTGCTGGGCAACACCGTTTCCGCGCTTGCTGTCGGGCTGAGCCGATTCTATGAAAGCATGGAGGAACGCCGCGACGAGGTGGATACGATGCTGGCCTTGGGGGCGACGGCATGGGAGTCCGCACGCCCATCCGTCATCTCGTCGATTCGGCTGGGGCTGTTGCCCACCACCGCTTCGCTGGCCTCCAGCGGCATCGTGACCATCCCGGGCATGATGGCGGGCCAGGTGATAGCCGGCGGAGACCCGCTGAACGCCGCCAAGTACCAGTTCGTGGTCTTCGGCGCCATCGCCGCGCTGACCCTGCTGGCCGACGGTCTGATCATGGCCATGGTCTATCGCACTTGCTTCACCGCCGAGGACCAGTACGCGCGATAGCGAAGGCGGGGCATGGACCCCGCCTTCGGTCATGCTCCTTACAGAGCGCCCCTACGCAGAATGTCCGCGAGAGACCACACCACGTGGGCGATACGCGCAAGCTCGGCATGCCGTCCGACCGACAGCCACTGTGCGCGATACCGCTCGAACCACGACTCCAGATCGGAGGCGAGACGATTCGCCTCGCCTCCGACGTCCTTGCCGTCGGCCAGCGCCAGCAGTTCCTCGCCTAGTTCGTTGAACAGTCGCTGCCCATCCAGCATCACCGACAGGAACTCCGCGGTCAGGCCTCCCCCGGCCAAGCCGGCGAACGCGTCGCCGCAATCGAGCAGCACCTGATCGCAATCCCGACGCCGTTCGATACGGTCGCGGTTCCACTGGAGCATCCGCCGGCGCGCGTCATCGCATCCCAACGTGCGGTCCAGCGTGAGCTTTCCGCCGCTCGAACGTTCCATGCACGCCGCCACATCCGTGTTCAGCACGCCGGTGCCGGAACCGTATTCCAGCTCCAGCACCTGCACGGCAAGGTCCCAGGGGAACGACACCCCATCGGAGTCGATGCGGGCGAGGCAATCCATGACGCGACCGGACTCGTCGCCATACACCAGAACGGAGATCCGACGGTTCATCTCATGCGCATCGATCTCAATCGGATTCCACGCGTTCTGCGCGCCATAGCACAGGCCCGGCACGCTCAGACGCGGATCGTTGACGTGGCCGTAATCGCCCCAATCGGTGACCACCATGCCTTCCGCACCGTACTTGATACCCGCCAATGCCATGTGATACGTGTTCAGCCACGCACCCGCATAATCAGGGAAGAACCGGCTCCAAGCCCGCACCGCAGGGCACACGAACTGGCGACGGCCCTGCGCGGCGATGGTCTGGATCTTGCTCTCGTCGATCTGCGGCTCGTACATCCAGTTGAGCATCGTGATGTCTCCGGGCAGCAGATCCATCGTGCGCGGGCTTTCGAGCGCGATGTCCGCCCACAGCATCGGCTGCCGACCATGACGGGCGAGCGTTTCGCACAAATCCCTGACGAAACCGGCATACAGCTCATCGCGGCCGGCTTCCGGCGCGTCCTGCGCGGACCTGCCACGTCCCAAGTCGAACGTCTCATCGCCGCCGATATTGAAGGACTTCGAGCGGAACAGCGGCGCGTATTCCTCGATCAGGCGCGAGGCGAAATCATGGGCTTTGGGATCGGCGGCATTCAGCGTATGATGCTCCATGCGTTCGATGAAGCTGAACGGACGGTCGGCGTCTTCGGGGAACTCACCCAGCTCGCGATGCTCACGGGTGCGCAGATTCATGTACATGTGCCCGAACGTGGCCAACGACGGCACCAACTCGATGCCGCGACGCGCGCAGTACTCGTCCAGATACGTGATGTCGGCGGCCGTGAGCGGATCGGTGCCACGCCACGCCTCGCTGAGCTCGACGAACGCGAAGGCATGCTCGACATACAGCTGGAACTGATTGTATTTGTATAAGGCCAGCTGGTCGACGAACCAGGTGAGGAACTCCATCGTCGGCACTCGTCCGCGTGTCACGTCGAGACTGTAGGCGCGCACCGGGAATGCGGGCTTGTCCTGGATATGCAGGCAGGGAATGGCACGCGAGGTCTGCCCGATGATCTGCCGCAGCGTCTGCAGACCGTACCGCAGCCCGCTTTCGCCGCCGCCACGCACGCGGACGCCCTCCGATTCGGACACATCCAGCGTGTATTCGTCATGGGCCAACCGTGAATCCAGGCCCAGGGATATGACGGTGCCGTGTGTGCGACGCCTCAGGACGGTGACGCCGTAGCGGTGCTGAAGTTCGTCGGACAGCTGCTCGATCGGCAACGTTTCCCAAGACTGACCGGCATCCTCGATCGTCACCAGAGGACTGATCACAGCCGTGCCATGGGTGTACTCCAATGTCACCGGGGCGGGAATCAGGGTAAGACGCCGCGTTGCGTCGTCGGCCTTATGTTCGGAAGTGGGCACAGCTACTCCTTTCATGTGGTTTTCGTTATCACGCCAGGGGATATTGTACGACACCGGCGAATAGGCGCGCAGAGAACCGTTCTCTATTGGCCGATTGGCACCGCTCCTGGACCATCACCCCTTAGCACCGCTCCAGCAGACGCTCGGCCAGTCCCCGAAAGACCTGACCGACGCCATCCGTACGCAAGGCGCCATCGACATCCAGCACCGCGGGACGGCCCGCCTCGCCGATCTCGCGCACTTCGGGATCCAGGGGCAACCTAGCCATCAACGGCACGTCATAGCCAAGCGCCGCGCTTAACTGTTCAGACACGCGCTGACCGCCGCCGGCACCGAAAATCTCCAGCTTCTCGCCCTTGTGCTCGTAGTAGCTCATGTTCTCCACCACGCCATGCACCTTCATCGGCACCTGCAGGGCCACGAGCCCGGAGCGCACGGCGATGTCGGAGGCGGAGGGCTGCGGGGTGGTGACCACCACGAGTTCGGCGTTGGGCAGCGCCTGGGCCACGGAAATCGCCATGTCTCCGGTGCCGGGAGCCAAGTCAAGCAAGAGTACGTCCGGTTCTCCCCACCATACGTCAGACAGGAACTGTTCCAAGGAACGCTGCAGTCGCGGCCCGCGCCACAGGATCGCCCGGTCGGCACCGGCGAACATGCCGATGGAGATCAGTTTCACGCCCCACGCGGTGACCGGCATAAGCATACCGTTCAGATTGGTGGGCTGTGTATGCACGCCGAACAGGCGCGGCAGTGAGAAGCCATAGATGTCCGCGTCGATGGCGGCCGTGTCGAAGCCGAGGGCCGCAAACGTGGCGGCCAGGTTCGCGGTAACCGAGGACTTGCCGACGCCGCCCTTACCGGAGGCGATGGCGAAAATGCGGGTCTTGACACCCGGTTTGCTGAAGGGGTTCTGCTTGCGTTCGGCCTTGAGGTCGGCGACCAGATCGGCCAGCTTGTCACGGCTCATCGAACCGACTTCGATATGAGGCAGCAGCTGTGCGCCCGGATAGGAGCTGACCGCGCCATTGATCTGGTTGGTGATGGTCTCGCTCAGTGGGCATCCGGGAACCGTCAGCTCAACATGCACGGTGACGTCGTAAGCGCCAGCGTCCGATGATGCAGGCGCGGCTTCGATGGTGGCAATCATGCCGAGGTCGGTGACCGAACGACCGAGCTCGGGGTCGATGACCTTGCTCAGGCGTTCGTAAATGTCGGCTTCGATCTGACGTGCGTCGCTCATAAATCCGTATCCTCCTTTAGGGCCTGTTCTACCCTAGCGTGTGATGCGGCGGCATGCCAGAGGGAGTGGAGTAAGTCACACTGCGCACGCGCTGCGGATGCACTTCTCCCGTTCCCGCATCCGTTTTGCGGACGACTACTTCCCTCAGTCGCACAAGGCGACAGCTCCCCTCAGAGAGGGGAGCCAAGTCAGTCGATGCTACCGGTTTCTAGGAGCTGGGCGAATTGGGCTTCGCCCAGCATGGGGATGCCGAGTTCCTCGGCCTTGGTGGCCTTGGAACCGGCATTTGCGCCAATCACCACGTAATCGGTCTTCTTGCTCACCGAGCCAGCCGCCTTGCCGCCGCGCTCGATAATCGCCTCTTTGGCGGAGTCGCGCGAATAGCCCTCCAGAGAACCGGTGACCACCACGGTTTTGCCGGCCAACGTCTGCGGCAACGAACTGGTCTCGGCCTCGTCGACGCCCACGCCGGCAGCCTGCCAAGCACGCAAAGTCGCGCCGCGCCAGTCGCCGGGCTCGCGGGCGGCGGCGAACCAGTCCACCACCGATTCGGCGATTTCCGGGCCCACGCCGTCGATGGCCGTCAGATCCTCGACCGTGGCGTTTTCGATGGCTACCAGCGATCCCATCGCCGAGGCGATCAGGCGCGCGGTAGGCGGGCCGAGCCGGCGAATCGACAACGCGACCAGCACACGCCACAGGTCGGCATGGCGGGCCTTGTCCATTTCGTCGAACATCTTGCGCGTGTTCTCACCGGGCCGAATGATCACCGGCACATCCGTGACGCCGGTGCGCGTGGTCTTGTGGTCCACGCGCACGATGACCGCGTCGGCCGGCACGTCATACTCGGGATAGGAGGATACGGCAAAGCCCGGCATAGCGCCAAGTGGAGCCTCAGCCCCAGTAGGTTCGCCGGTTACTCCACTGGCGGCACCTCCCTGTGTTCCGGCAGATTCGACTGCGGCCTCTTCTTGCGCGCGTTCGGCCAACTGCTTGGCCGTGAGCTTTTTGGCCGGCGTGGGCGCGGTCCAAAAGGCAGGCACCTGATGCCACAGGCCAGAGCCGCCGACACGCTTACGCACCTTTTTCTTCTTACCGTTAGCATCGACCGTCTCATGCACTTCGACGATTGCGGCCTCACGCCACACACGCACGTCGCGCAGATCGGCGGAGGTCAGGTTGAACAACCCGGATTCGTTAGACAACACCGGCTTCTGCACGGCCGGCAATTCCAGCCCTTCCACCGGTTCGTACGGGTCGGGCTCTTCGCCGGGGGCGACCAGAACCTCGGTGATGTTCGGCGCGTAGGTCGCCACCGAATCAGGCCGGTTCTCCTCCGGGTTAGTCAGCGCGATGGCCGACTGTTCACCTAAGTGCTCGATGTCGAACGCCTTACGTGAGGCCAGCGAAATCACGCGCTCGGTCAACTGGGCCGGGCAGCTTTCCACATTCGGGCAGCGAATGTCCTTATCGCCCTCCTTGGCGGGTGCCAGTTTCGCGCCGCATGAGGGGCAGAATTCGGGCATGACGAATTCATGCAGCTGGTCTTCACGCCCTTTGCGCCGTTCAAGCACCGGGCCGACCAGTTCGGGAATCACATCGCCGGCCTTGCGCACCACCACGGTGTCGCCGATCAGAATGCCCTTGCGTTTGACTTCAAATCCGTTGTGCAGCGTGGTACGAGCCACGGTGGAACCGGCCACGTAGACAGGTTTGAGCACGGCGACCGGCGTCACACGACCAGTACGCCCTACCTGCACGGTGATGTTGAGCAGTTCGGTGTTGACCTCTTCGGGCGGGTATTTGTAGGCGATGGCCCAGCGCGGCGCGCGCGAGGTGGCACCGAGGGCGCGCTGCAGGCCCAGGTCATCGACCTTGACGACAATGCCGTCGAGCGCGTGCTCGATGTCGCCGCGATGCTCGCCGTAGTACTCGATCATGTCCAGGATCTCCTGGAATGAGGTCACCGCACGATTGTGCGGGGAGACCGGCACGCCCCACCTGGTGTATAGATCGTAGGCCTGCGACTGGTCGGCGACCACGTCATGGGTGCCACGCGGATGGTCCGGCCCCCAGGTGAGCTGACCTAGACCATGCGCATAGAAGCTCAGGCGACGGGTGGCGGTGATGCGAGGGTCTTTTTGACGCAGCGAGCCGGCGGCGGCGTTGCGTGGGTTGGCGAAGGGCGCTCGTCCTGCGTCCTCCTGCTCGTTGTTCAGGGTGTGGAAATCATCCCAGCGCATGAACACTTCGCCTCGGATTTCCACGAAGTCCGGAACGTCTTCCTTGGGGCCGCCGAGGTTGGCGGGAATGGAACCGATGGTTCGCACATTCAGGGTGATGTCTTCGCCGGTAACGCCGTCGCCGCGCGTCAGGCCCTGTTCAAGCACGCCGTTGCGATAGATGAGGTTCAGGGCGAGGCCGTCGATTTTGACCTCGCAACTCATGGGCAGGGGCTTGGATTCAAGCCAATCGAGGTCGCGAATCACCGAGTCGTACCAATCCTTGAGTTCTTCGATGGAGAAGACGTCGCCAAGGCTCATCATGCGGCTGGGGTGGCGCACGGAGGTGAAGTCGTTGGAGAAGGAGCCGCCGACGCGATAGGTGGGCGACTGCGGATTGTCCAATGAGGGGAACGCCGCTTCGAGTCGTTCGAGGCAACGCATGCGCGCGTCGTAGGCGGCGTCGGAGCTGACGGGTGAGTCGTCGATGTAGTAGGCGATCTGATCGGATTCCACCCATGCGGCCACGCGAGCCCACAGGCGGGCGGCGGCCTCAGCGGTCATCGTGTTCACGTCGAAACGGTCGAGGCGTATCGCGTCGTCGTCAGTGGGCTGCAGTGCGGCTATCCATTGTTCGGAGCCAGGGGCAAAACGTGCAATACCGGTATCAGGCCGGACCTCGGCCACATCCCCATCGTCGAAATCCCATGCCAGTTGTTCGTTCGTGCTCATGGTTGTCTATCCTAGCGGGCTCGGCTCCCCTCGG